>JAIOSH010000431.1 GCA_021107685.1 Bacteroidales bacterium
AAAATGAACAAGACAACCTCTGAAACTCGCAATCTGTTATATTTCAGTCTTTTAAATATTTTTTCGTGTTTTTTTAAAAAAATTATGTGCAAAACAGAGGTTAGTGTTTTTGTGGCAGGAGTTTTTTTGCCACAAAGACTCAAAGACACCAAGATTCACTAAGTCGAAGATAATTAGCAGGTTAATAATTTAACACAGCAAAACGTTACGATCAGGAAAATTCTAATGAATACAGGATATCTGCTCTTCGTTAGACAATTTTTAATTAGGTCAATTATTCAGGCACCTGGCATTGATAACCTTTTATCATCCCATCAGGCACCTGCCCACCTTTACCACTATTCGGTGCCCATACATCATTCTTGTCTGAATTATTAACTTGTACATCCATAGTAAAATCACCTGAAAGATAACCGGAAGTACCGGCTTGTACTGCCCAAACATCATTTTTGTCGGCATTTCCTATCTGGCTGTTAGCATCTCCGTCTCCGCCTATCATTCCCCATATCCCTGTTCCTATCTCCTTATGACCGAGTGAGCCACCATAAGCCTGGTTAGCTCCGGTTGAGAAATTGTAAGTGTAAACCCCACCTGATCCGGTTACAGGATTGGCTGATATTACTCCGAGATGATTTCTTTGCCATATTACCACGAATAAATTATGAATGATTGAATTATTGAATGATAGAATGGAAGAACCATCCAGACCAACAATTGACCCGTTATTTAATATGAAGGCTGCCTGTTGAGCGATGATGGAATCAGAAGTAGCTGTTGAAGCATCACCTGTTGTTTCTCTTAATTCAACCAGCACCCAGTCAACAACATTTGCATTTGGAATTAAAGCAACGGATTCAGTTCCTGCATAATTCCATGGAGCTTTGTTATAAGGTTGGTCTAATGGTAAAATTAAGTTTAAATCTGTATCCATATTTGTTACGTCAAATGGTCCTTCAAGAAATACAGTAATGTTAACAGTAATTCCTGACTCTATATCAGAAGGTTGCTGAAAGCCTTGCGTTAATATATTACTACCATTTGAATAAGTTTCTGTTGCAATTTCTCCCAGTGTCCAACTGAGGCTTGCATTTGTTCCTTCAAAATAATCTCCTGCCGAAGCTACTACTTCAGGAGAAACTGATTGGGCTGTTACGGCAAAAGAAATAGCCAATCCTAATAAAAGTGTACTGATTTTTTTCATTTTTTTATAGTTTTAAATGTTTATATTAAAATTTTAAGGTGTAAAGATATATATTTATATTTAAAGATTCAAATTATTTTTTATTTTTTCATTTGTTCCTTCATTTTTATCATTTCCTTATAATCCCTGCCTGATGATTCAGGATAACCATAAGCTTCGGGATAAAGCAGCTTACCTTTTTCGCAAAACGGATTCTCCTGCCCTTTTTCTTCCACCACCGGACGACCAAGTTCATGTATCACAGGATCATCCCTGTCAGCGGTAACCATCCATGAAACTTCCCTTTCAGGTTCACCATATATTTTAAAACTTTTATAATTGTTTTTCCATTCATATCCGGTTAAAAATGGCTTGCCAATTGATGTGAGTATAACCGTTGCTTCGTTTTCTTTAGTAAGCGCTTCAAAATAATCGGGCAGTTCAACGATTGCTTCTCCGTTAGAATTAAGTTTTGTTTTACCCCTGTAAATAAGTAAGTTTTCAGGCGATTCCACGAAATTATGACGAAGGAGTTTATTTTCAGGATCAAGCGGATGGTCAATTACAAATGAACCGCCTCCCTTTGAAAGGGTGCCTGTAACATGCACAGAACCTACAAAATATCCGGCATGACCTGTTGAACTTTGTCCGAAAATGCCGGTTCCTACTATCGAATGGCCATATACCGCAACATTGTTATAGCTAAAAGCTTTAACGCCAACACCATAATTACTATGTCCATAAATAGCACTGTTATCACCTGATGCTGTCACTTCTAATTTGTAGTTTGGATTTGCAATGCCTATCCCAACATTACCAGAAACGACATTCAAGACGGTGTTTTGCCCTGACTGGTAATTGATTGCAAGGCTGGTTCCGAGAGATTCTAAATCAGCGACCGAGCCGTCAGTCCGCATTTGAATTCCTTTGCTATCAGAACCAACAATCGTATTTCCGTTATCCAAAACCCTGAATATTGGGTTGTTGGAGTAATCGGTTATTTCAAATTCATTACCGGTATTGTTCCACCCGTCTTTTAAAACCAATCCTTTTGTAGAAGATGGAATATAGATTGATCCTGAAGGAGCAGTAATTGAGAGTTTTCCATCAGGAGAGGAAGTGCCGATACCGACCTTACCGTAATTTGCAGAATACATATCATTTCCTGCTGCTGTCCAGTCTCCGTCATCATTATTTGCCACATCTTCAGCATAAAGAGCAAATGGCACACTCAACAATTCCGAAGTCCCCATAGAAACATAAGAGTTGCCACCTGCCGGATCAATTTCTATTTCAAGGAATTTTGGATTAGTACTCCAGTCTATTCCGGTGAATGTTCCGATTGTTGGTGTACCGGTCCCGATTTTCAGGTTTATCAAGCCAAAATCATTGGTTGTTTCAGTAAAAGTCTCCTGGTAAACAATGGTTCCACCTACTGTAATATCATGGATGTTTATTCGGATTCCAACTAATTGGTTTTGCAGGATTTCGCCGGAGTTGCCTCTCACCACTGCCTGGTATTTGAAG
>JAIOSH010000571.1 GCA_021107685.1 Bacteroidales bacterium
CAAAAGTCGGTACTGATACTTCGACAAGCTCAGTATAAACTAAACAGAAACTGGATATGAGGCATAACAAATCGGATGAGGTAGCACATCATATCAACGTCCAAACGCAAGAAGCGGAGTATTTGTTATGTAGATTCAGCAGTGATTGACCGAAGGAAAATGTTCTTACCTGGGGAGGTCTCCGTAATCACGGGTTGATATAGCGGAGAAGTCAGCAGAGGTCATAGTAGATACAGTAAACGAGCCACAAACAGATATTGTGGAGGTCTCACAGAGTATTGAAGGACTGAACGCTAAACAGCCTGATAATTGCAATTTTCATGGCAGTATCTATTATGGGTGACTGATTCCCAAGATGAGCCAACGGTTTTGTGAAAAAGGGCAAGGTACAGTTGGTGAAAAGAGCTTCTGTACTGTTTGGTGAACCGCCAAGTACGAGAACCGTACGCTTGGTGGTGTGAGAGGTGCACTGGCGGTCTTTTGACCGTCAGCCGCCTACTCGATTAGGTGTAGTTTTACTTTATTCTAAGTAATTTGTATAACATATTTCCTTTGGCTATTATATAGCAAGTGTTGTAAACGGAATCATATTTTGCACATTTAATATCATATAGAGTTAATGTATCATTTTTAAAAGTCCAGGTTAATTCCAACTTTTCTGATAAATTTATTAGCATCAATCTGTCAACATTCGCTGCAACATCAAAATAATCAGAAAATGCTTTATAATTTTGAAATGAATTCAGTCCTGACAGCATACCATTCTGGTTAAATTCAATTATTCCACCATTTATTAAATCTTTATATTTTCCTTCAAAAATAACTTTGTTAATTGCAAGATTTGTATGATTTGAATCCACAACATTAAATCTTTTTAAAGTATCAATATTTCCCCAAGAAGTAAATATTATCGTATTTGAATCAAAAATTCTTGCTTTTAAATCAATAGAATCAAAGTTCTCAAATCCTATAGACACGCCACGTATATAATAATCCGGATCAATACCTTCATGGAAGTTAATAATAATAGATGATCTTTTATCTTTCGTAAATTCAACATATGATAAACTACTTGCCAGTTGGGCGGTTCTAGCTGACATTGTTTTTTTTAACGTGTCATAATATTTTTTACTTAGCCATTGCCCGATTATTTTTTCCTCTACAGGAAATATATTTTTTCTTTTTTCAAATGATATAATTAAAGAAATATTCTGTTTGTCAATTTTAGTCAATAAATGATTTACGTCTTTATATTTTGGTTTGTACCAGTCATATTTTTTAAAATGGTCAGATAAATCTTTTGATATAAAAATATAGCCGTGTTTTGCAAAAATTTCATTTCTTTTTATTCTTAATTCTGCTAATGTTTTATCATTTAGATCTATGTCCGTAAGAAATATTAGTTCATGTTTCACAGATATTCTTTTTTCCACATTATGAGGTCGATTACATCCGATTAATATAATTAACAATATTAATAATCTTATTCTCATTTTGCTTTGTTGGTTGAAAAATTACACCTAACTTTTATATATATACTACCCTATGAGCATTATTTCGCCTTTGTCTATTGTAGTGTGTTTTGTTAAGCACGTGGACTATTTTAATTTAACATATTGTGGTTGTTTTTAATTGAAAAATTATAATTTTAAGCAATTTGTAAAATACAAATGTTAGTCAACGTGCTTAATATACCGATTAATAATATTTTTTCTTTGACAAAATATATATTCATAGCTTTATTGAGCAAATTTATAAAATTTTTTAAATATTCAAATTATTATAAACGAATATAACCGTTTAATAAAATGGATAATATTTATTTACTGCGGCTTCAAATTAAAAGGTCGTACTGATAAAAGATTTTGTGATGATCAATGTTAAAAGAATCTATTGTTCATTCCAAATTAAAACTAAAAAAAGCCTAACAAAAATGGTTATAAAAGTTTACCTATGTTTTACCCAAATTTTATTAATCAAAAAAATAATACAAAACAAAAGTATTAGAAATTAATAATTATAGCTGATGTATCACTGTTATTTTTCATCAGATTCTTTTACCTTGAATCCTGCATTTTAATTTTTTTTAATTTTTACTTGTTTAATAAATTTATATTTTTGTATTTTTGACACTCAAATAAATAATTTTTAAATTATGAATATACCAGACAATATAAAATACACAAAAGACCATGAATGGTTAAGAGTAGAAGATGATATTGCTTATATCGGCATAACTGAATTTGCTCAAAAAGAACTCGGTGATATCGTTTTTATTGAAGTAGAAACTGTTGGGGAGACTTTGGGGAAAAATGAAACTTTCGGCACTATTGAGGCGGTAAAGACAGTTTCCGATATGTTATTACCAGTATCAGGTGAGGTGCTTGAATTTAATGAAGAAGTGGAATCTGCTCCTGAAATTGTAAACCAAGATCCTTATGGTAAGGGATGGATAGTAAAAATCAGGATTGAAAAGCCCGAAGAAATTAATGAATTATTAAATGCAAACGAATATAAAGAGCTTATTGAAACTTAAAAAGGTTTTAAATTGTTAGATTATTAGACTTTTAGATAGCAGACAAATTTATAATTTTAAACATTTTACTAAAGGCATATACTTACTGTAAAATTTGATAATCAATAAGAAAAGGAGTAATACCATAAAACAATAAAATATTAAATATTTACGTTTTATTTATAGGATTTTTTAAAAATATTTTAATATATAAAAATTTATAATTAATTTAGCAGTTCATAAGTATTAATCCATACAATTAAAATTTAGCATTATGGAAAGTAAAAAATCACCAAAGGCTGATCTTGAAAATAAAAGAATAATTTTCACACAAATAGGAATGGTATTAGCTTTAGCAATAGTACTGTTTGCTTTTGAATGGAAAACCTATGAAAAGCAAGATCTTGAATTAATAACAAGAGAAGTAGATAACACTCAGGAAGAAATGGTACAGATTACACAACAAAATAAACCTCCTCCACCTCCTAAACCACCACCACAAACTACTATTATAAATATTGTTGAAGATGATGTTGAAATTGAGGATGAAATTGAAATTGATGCAGAGGCAGATCAGGAAACAGAAATTGCGGAATATATTCCTGTTGAAGTTGAAGAAGAAGAAATTGATGAAGAAGAAATATTTACAATAGTTGAATCAATGCCTAAATTTCCTGGTGGAGAAGTAGCAATGATGAAATATTTAGGTTCTAATATTAAATATCCAATAATAGCACGTGAAAGTGGTATTCAGGGTACAGTTTATATGACATTCGTTGTCGAAAAAAACGGAAGGGTTACTGATATCAAGATTTTACGAGGAATTGGCGGCGGGTGCGACGAAGAAGCTATTCGAGTTATTAAGGCTATGCCTAAATGGAAGCCTGGTCTGCAAAGAGGAAAATCCGTTAGGGTTCAGTTTCAAATGCCTATAAAATTTACATTACATTAAATAAATTTTTCTGCCATCAAATAACCATGTGCAGTAGCATAAATTATCGAACGCGTAGCACCTGAACAATCACCAATAAATTTTAAATTCTCAAAAGTGTTATTATTTAACCTGTTTGAATAAAATTTTATCTCTGGAGCATAAACCAGATTATCCTGATTATTGATACCGGGAATAACTTCATTTAAATTTTCAATAAAATCAACTATACTTTCAATTATTCTCCTCGGATAAGCCAGGTTAATATCTCCAAGAATAAAATTTTTACTTTCTAAAGTTGGCTTTACACGATATAAATCTTTAGTTCTCTTTGAGTTTTTAAAATGACTGTAAGTTTGTAAAATTACCTTATTCTTACCTGCCAGTATATTAGTTAATTTTGCAATATGAGAACCATATCCTATCGGGTCGTTAAAAGGTTCTGTTAATTTTACTGTTGTCAGGATTGCAAAGTTGGTATTTTTACTCTTATCTTTTATCTTGGCATGTCCGTTTATTGTTACAAAATCACCATAATTCTCAGTAACTACATACCCCGAAGGATTATTACAAAATGTCCTGACCATATAACCTGTTTTACTTTTATATTTTACTTTAAATTCATACATTTCTTTATTCAATTCCTCTACAATGTGGTCAGGTACTTCATAACGTATTCCCAAATCAACTTTTGTATTATCCAAAATAAGTTCAGGGTATTTTTTAATGATATTATTAACTAATTTATAACCACTTCTGCCAACTGCAACAATAACTTTGTCAAAAATATCAGTATTATTTAAACTCATTTTATCATTAGAAAAATCAATATTATTAATTTTATGTTCAAAATGAAAGAATAAATTATTATATGATTGAAATTTTTTATAGATATTATAAATAACCTGCTTTAACTGGTCTGTACCAAGATGTGAAAAATCAGATATAATTGGCAAAAATCCTTTTTCATAAAATTTCTTATAAAAATCAATCTTTGTAAATGAGCTTCCTGTTTCAATTTCATGGTTACTTGTATGGTTAATATAATAATCTACAAGTTTTTTTTGTAAATGAATATCAATATCAAGTTCTCCGCCCATTTCTTTAGAAACAAATAATTTACCATCAGCCCTGATACCTGAAATACTTGAAGAATAAATATCTTTACTTTTTTCAAAAATATGAATCTCATTTTTTGTATCTTTAAATTTTTCAATAAATCCAATGGCTGCTGCACCAAAACCTATAATTGCAATTTTCATTTTAAATTTTTTTAATTTTTTTTACAATTTTACAAAATTTTTACTATATTTGAAAAATAAATTAAATAAAAAAATTGTTTAATCAAAATTTAAGGAGGAAATATTATGAGTGAAAGTATTTACAAAGTAATTGAACTGATTGGAACCAGTGAAGTTTCATGGGAAGATGCAGCAAAAAAAGCTGTTGAAAGAGCAGCTAAATCTCTTGATGATTTAAGAATTGCAGAAGTATCAGCACAGGATTTGAAAATTGAAGATGGGAAAGTTATTGCTTACCGTACTAAGGTAAAGATATCCTTTAGATTTAGGGATTAATTGGAATACGTCTATAAAGTCCACTTTGAGAAATATTTTAGATTTAAGAATTAATGCATTGAAGATTAATAAGTTGGTGACAAATCTAAAATCACAAATTATAACGTAAAAACACTGCCTTTATAGACAGACTCTAATTAGTACATGTACATAAAGCCGAATATTAATGGTTTAACATAATTATCTCTTTAGGAAAAACGCTTATAAATTTTATTTAAATGTCATTAAAGTGTGGAATTGTTGGATTAACAAATATTGGTAAAACAACTATATTCAATTGCATATCAAACACCAAAGCTCAATTAACGGAATTTGCTTACAGCACGTTAAAAACCAATATTGGCATAGTTAATATTCCGGATGAAAGATTATATAATATTGATAAAATTATAAAATCTGCAAAGGTTGTTCCTACTACTGTTGAAATTGTTGATATACCAGGTTTGGCTAAAGGAGCGAGCCATGGAGAAGGTATTGGTAATAGATTTCTAAGTGATATTCGTAATACAGATGCAATTATTCATGTATTAAGATGTTTTGATGATGATAATCTGCCACATATTGAAGGCTCAATAGATCCGGTAAGGGATAAAGAAATTATTGAATTTGAATTGCAGCTTAAAGATATAGAATCTATTGAAAAAAAAATCCATCGTTTGGAAAAAGTTGCCAAATCAGGCGATAAGGATGCAAAAAAAAGTTTGGAAATTCTAAATATCTGTAAAAAACATATTGAGTCTTTCAAACCTGTAAGAACAGCACCCATTGACAAAGAAGATAAAAAACACATCTTTGATATTTTTCTTCTTACAGAAAAACCTGTTCTATATGTTTGTAATGTTGATGAAGCTTCGGCTATTAAAGGAAATAAATATGTAGAACAGGTAAAAAAAGCTGTTCAGGACGAAAAATCAAATATTCTGGTAATAGCAGGAGCATTGGAAGCAGATATTGCAGAACTTGAAACAGAAGAAGAAAGACTGGAGTTTCTAAAAGATGCAGGATTGAAAGAGCCTGGCGTAAATAAATTGATACGTTCTGCTTATGATTTATTGAATTTTCAAACTTTTCTTACAATGGGACCTAAGGAAGTAAGAGCATGGACAATAAAAAAAGGAATGACAGCACAGCAAGCTGCCGGCGTTATTCATAGTGATTTGGAAAGAGGATTTATAAGAGCAGAAGTTATAAAATACAATGATTTCATTACTTTAGGTTCTGAACAAGCCTGTAAAGAAGCCGGTAAATTATCAGTAGAAGGTAAGAATTATATTGTTGAAGATGGAGATCTTATGTATATCAGATTTAATGTATAGTCATTAGGCTCTTAATTCGCAACTTTTAC
>JAIOSH010000515.1 GCA_021107685.1 Bacteroidales bacterium
AGATGTAATATGCACTCATGGTCGGAAAATGGTAAATGGGAGGGCTGCTGTTATACTTCTGATCATAAAAATGCCGAATGTATGTGGTTTAAGCCTCGTGAATTGACAAATTATACAGGCATTGGATATGAAATAGTTTTTTATTCGACTTATCCCAACGATCATATAGATTTCCCTCTTGCCTCACTTGAAGCGTGGAAAGCAAGTAAAGGTCATAATGATATTTTGATAAATGATGATGATTGGAAAGGACTACATTGGAAGGCAATAGGTGTTGGAATTTATGAAAACTATGCGGTAGTTTGGTTTAGTGATGAAGCTGATAAAGAATAAAACCCTGTTCGAGATTTTTACTAAACCTCTTCCCTTCTCTGAGACATAAAATAAATAATCAGAATGCTATTTTTACATGAATTGGTACAAAGTAAAATTTTTAATCATTTTAGTCATTTTAAACTTTAGTCATTTTAAATTTTAAATTAATTTACAATCACCTTCTCACTCCCAACAACACTCTGCCCATCTCTAACCCTCACAAGATACAAACCTTTTCTCCATCCTTCAACATCTACTTCAATCTTATTTTGCCCTTTAGGAACTTCTATTTCTTTTACTTTGCGTCCGTAAATATCGAAAATTTCAATTGTGCATGAACTATTTGTAATTTCATTTTCATTTAGTACCGGGATTGAAATATTAAATATGCTTTTTGTTGGATTTGGATAAATCTTTAATGCTGCTTGATCTTCAGCTTTCTCCGGCTGCATTTCCTCCATTCCCACAATCAAACCACAGTTATCCTGCACAATTGTGTCTGATGCAATTTGGTAGGGGCAAAGGCTGTCGTATGTAAATTGAGCTGTGTAAAACGTATCGCTTTCAAGATGTTGGTTTAACTTGAAGAGGTAAGCATCTACCTGGTTTCCTGCCACATCAAATTCATGAGTATAAAACAAAAATTTTCCATCAAATGTAGTCCTTACAGTAGCCAGATATTCGTTATCTAGTAAAAACTGTTCATCAAGTATATTACCTAACGTATCAATAATAACTGCTTTGGGATCTGAATTATATACCGGACCCCAAGCAGCACTAGCCACGAGAGTTGAATCGGAAATAAATTTTGCCTCGCTCATAGCTCCTATTTCATCAGGAATTGCAATATCATAGCATCCTATAATATCACCATTAATATCCATTTTTAATATTGCAGGAGCATCATTACCATTTCTATAGTAGTGACTAATTGCTGAGTAGTAATAGTTATTATCAGGACTTAAAACAGTTTTCCAACCAATACCTCCAACATTCGAAGGATTAAATCCTGCAATTGTTTCCCATTCAAAATTACCAAGCGAATCTGTTTTGATATAATAAGGGCTTAGCCATGCAGCTGTGTCTCCAGGGTTTGAATAATAACAAAAACCTGTCATTAAAAAACCATTATCAGGGGTTAGAATTATATCTGAGCAAATCTCATTATCCAATGCTGCTGTTGAATTATAACATTGTTTCCATAAAAAGTCACCTGAACTATTAAAACGGGCCAGACAAACACGATCTCCCATAAATGGTTCAGCTGTAAAAGCCAAGATTATTGCACAACCACCATCAGGTGTTACACATAGATCATATCCATAATCAGGGTGATTTGGTGTTGGGAATATCCTACACCACTCTTTTTCACCACATACATTTAATTTCATAAGCATAGGGTCAGCATACCCGTATGGGTCTTCAATCATAGTGTATCCACTTAAATAAATGTCTTTATTGTCATTCATTCCCAGTCCCCGTAATGATATAGTATTTATACCTTCCCCAATGGTTTTTTCCCAAAGAACATCACCATTTATATCAGTTTTAATCAGCCAGTTGTATCTGGGGTAATTATGATAAATCCGCCCTGTTAATAAATACCCGTGGTCGTAGTGTTCAATCATCCTGTTCTTTGGCGCACTTATGTCATCATGATAAATTTTACTCCATCTACTTTGACTAAAACTATTATTTACAATAATAATTAATATAAAAACTATAAATATTCTACCTAAGATTTTCATATTATCAATTATTAATAGTTAATTTTTTACTTTCCAGCACTTTTTTATTTCCGACCAATTGTATAATATATATGCCCGAAGGTAAATCCTTGGTTGACACAATGATTTGATTTTGTTTATTAGAAATATAAATTGATTTAATCGGTTTTCCACCCATCTCAGTTAGTATAAGATAAGGTTTTTCTATTGCCTTGTCTAATTTGTATTCTACAATGAAATAGTTTCTGGCTGGATTAGGAAAAACCTTTAATAGGTAAGGTTTAATAACATTGTTATTTCCTTTATGCCATATTGGGATTACTTTGAAGATAACAGGAAGATAAACTAATTCGTTATAAATAATCTCTCTGGCATTTATTAAGATATTCCGGGCATAAACACCGGGTATGGTGTATTGATGATTGGCAATATCGAACAATGTTGCAATTTGTAAGCTGTCAATGCCATTTGTGTCACTTGTAATTTCCCATTGAATATTGAATAAATCTAAATAGAGATCATTAATTGCTTCTTCTTTTTCTGTCAAATCAAATTCAACAGGAATATTGTTCAATGTTGAAAAAGCATTTGCTGAATCATTTTCACAAAAGTATAGTATTGCAAGTCGATAGCGAGAAGAAGAATAGTTTTGATTTTGAAACAGGGAAATAATGCTGTCGGTCGAGGCAGTTATATTTGTCGTATCGCTACTGTAATGGCGAATAAGTGTCGAAAGTGATTTATCCCTATTGGTTTTATGTTTTGACAGTTGTTGCTCTAAAAGTTCTTTAGCACCATAAACAGTCTGTCCTTGCATAATCTCATTCATCATATAATCCGGCATGGATACGAAGCGTTCGTCCAATGCACTTATTATTTTTGCTGATTTTGCTGATTGAGGATTGGCAACTAATACATCCCTTATCATGACATTAGGTAAAACACTTTCCTTTTCAATTGCAGTTTTCATAACGGTGTCTGATAAGTATGGGGATTCATCTAAAAGTTCTTGCCTTACCTCCAGAGCTTCATTAGGAAAACTAAGTTGCACTCCCAGATTTAAACCATCTGTATCACCACCGTCAACAAAAATACTCAAGGTGTCCTGATAAGCATCAACATTTATTGATTCGCTTGCCAACATGTTTTTCTCGGCAGTAAAATCAATAACACTTCCAAAACTTGATGGGCAAGCATCGGATTTGGAGTTGTACCAAACTTCATTATCAGGTTTCAAATATATATGTGTAGAAGGGGCAGGTGGGTATCTCGGATCAGGTACTAATTTATATATATTATTATCATAATTTCCATGATAAGTATATTGAATTTGATTGCAGGCTTCCAAATTTATATAATTATAGTTTATTCCTGTGAAATCAGAGAAATTATTACCTGCAGCATAGGTTGGGTCGGGGTCTTGGTTTGGAGGTGGTTGAGGAGCTTCTTCCCCTTGAGCAAAAGCAATACCAAAGTTTTCTACTCCACCTTCATCAGTAATATAAATGTCATTTGCACAATCCTTAAAATCATTACACTTAACACATAACCCTTCTCCTGTTGGACCACGGTTTTCGCCTGCTGCTGAAATACCAGTATTAAGGTTTTCGAAAGTATTATTATATATTTCGTTATATGCAGAACCTGAGTTTAATATTTGAATTCCAAGACTTGTTAGATCTTGTGCATTATTACCAAAAATATTTTCTTCAATCGAATATCCTGTACATGTTTCTAAGTATAAACCTACTGGAGTATCACCACTTAAATCATGAGCATCATCATAAATAAACTGATTTCGGGTTACGCTTTGATTTTCAACCATGCTCATGTAAATACCTGTTTTATTATTTACAAATACAGTAGTGTCAATTGATATATATTTGCTCAATTCACCATTAAATGCATAAATGCCGTATTCGAGGTTTTCAAATAAGCTCCTATTGGTATTATCGCATGGCACAGTATTGTTGGTACAATAGTCTTTAACGTAGAATCCTGAATTATAACTTGCAATCCCGATTCCTCTTTTAAACCCTGCAGGGTAAACCTCAAGATTAACCTTGTTTTCAAAAGAGCAAGCTCTGAACTTAATACCATCAACACCTATTAAATTAACATGGTATTCAGGGTTGCAGAAGCCGGCATCTGAAAAAAATTGAGAGTTATTAAATGAGCAGAAATTTGAAATTTCATCATCTGTACCCGGATTAATGTTTTGATATGGAAAAATAACAATATCGTATTGGTTATTTCTGAATATTGCACTATCGCATTTTACTATGCCTCCCGTTGACCTATTTGCATAAGTAAAGTCGCCGTTGGCATTAGCTACCTCTATACCAAATTCGGCATTTTGAATTTTTCCACTATTGATAATTTCAAGATAACCTTGATTGGAAGTAGGATATTGGCTTACATTAACGTCTCCCCATACATCAATACCCTGCCATGGATTATCGCAAACATTTGTAAGCACTCCTCCATCAATAATCACTCGTCCGCCGGTTTTTATATTCAGGTCTATCCCATCAATAAAACCATATTGACCTTCAATTATCAATTCAGCATTACGATGCACAAATACATTTCCTGTAATTATACCATTGGTTTCCCATGTTCCCGACTCAGTAATATTAATATCAGGTCCGGGTGATTGATTACAATCATAATTAGCAATAACGAATTCGAATTCTCCATATTCCGGCTCCTCAGTATAGATTGTGATAACAGCTTGGTCAATACCCGGATCAATAGTATTATGATAATAAATAATAAATTGAGTTTCACCATCCATCTCAACTTGATAAGAAGGTGGTGGTGGAGTAATTTCAAAAATAGAAGGTTCTGAAGATATTACTGTTGAAAAAGCTTGCAAATTTAGTTGTGCATTGCCATTATTATTAATTGTAATAATTAATTCACGATCATCAATTGCTTCATAAAATGTAAAAAAGCCGTCATCGTCAATTACTTCATTTTCACACATTACTACCATTTCAGGTGCAACAGGTATGCCGTAATAGTTATCATCAAAAGGGCCGATGCGGGGATCCCAGTCATCGCTATCAATTTTCTCAGGACAAGTAGGGCAGACTTCAACAGGTTTGGGATCAACACCCCAATTATAGTAACCATCTGCGTCTTTATCAAGACACATTCTGCTTAAATTAACAGTACCTAACTGATATAATGGAGTTATAAATGGGTAAACATCATCTATATATGGAGAATTGCCATAAGTATTTAACATACAATACACATAACCATTATCACCATAATCTGTCCCCCAACTGTTTTTAAAAATCCAATATGTTTTTCCTATCCATCCTGATGGAACAGGTTCAGGATCTAAATATATGCCTCTGTGGATAATATCCCCTTCTTTTAGTTTACCATATCCAACTAAAGCCATAGAATGTTGCCAATTTATTGGTTGTATCATAGCTGCTGGAGAAGGACCATATAATATCAAGTTTTGTTTTATTTCATCAAATAAGAATAATTCTTCCATATTTCCTGTTGATTGTATTTTATATTCGGGATATTCACATATTATAATGTCATCGCAAGGTATCTCATCTTCGTTACCTTCTTGTTGATTTTCGCAACATTCTTCATCCATTATGCCATTATCCCTTATAATATTATCTTGTATCAATCCTGGAGAACCACCACCACATCCACCTGCATCACCACATGATAAAGCATATTGCTCAGATAAATTAGTATTTATTTGAATGGTTTGATCTTCATCTTCGTTGTAGTATAAATTAATTACAGCTTCAAAAGCTGCTACCGGTCCATAAATAAAACATGTTCCATAACATAAATCCCATTGCTTTTTTATTGAAGTTATCCAACCATTTCCATTACTATTAAAATAAGGTGATTCCTGATTATTAGCTCCATGCCTTGTTCTCCAATCAAATTGTTCAACAAGGGAAGAATTATCATTTGGAAAGTTATCAGCAGTTCCTATTGTAAAAATACCACCATTATAATAATCAAAACCTTGAAGATTATATTTGTCTCCAAATAAATTCTTTTTATCTGAATACCATAAAGTGCCTATTTCCGTTAAGCCCGCACCCCATAAGCTATTGTTATTATTGTTGTTTGTATTTATATTGCCTACTTTTACTGTTTCTATTGAAGTCTTTAAAGAATCACTTATGGTTTCATAATCTGCATAATAATTGTATGAAAGGGTTAAATCATTCAGAAATAAAGAACCACCAACAATTTGTATTATGATTGAATATGGATTTAACTCAGCAAGGCAACAAGTTTCATCACAAACATTTGTAACATCAAAATCCATACTTGTAGTAATAAGCGGATACGCCTCATAAACCATATACTCATTATAATTTTCATCCACAAGGATTACCCGTACAAGGCTGGTATCGCTGTTTAGAGTAATGTTTCCTGTTATGCTTAATCCGTAAATAGAATCTACTCCGCTAAAAGGATAAATTTCAGTATCAGAATAAAAAGTACTATCAATATTGATAGTTTGTGTAAAAGCATTAAAGCTTAATCCGGTAAGTAGAATTAAAATTGATAATTTTAAGAAAAGTGTTTTCATGATGTAAGTTTTTATTAATATGAGATTTGAAGAATTGGTAATTATTTTTATAATGTTGCGAAATATATAAAATATTTTTCAATAATAAAAGAGATTTTTGAAAAAAAATATTTTTCAAATGGAATTAGTATGTCGAATGCCTTGGGGTGTCTTGTTTCTAATAGTAAATGATTTTTTCCATTAAATTTCCTCACAATTATTTATCTTTGTTTTTTAAAAAAATCAGACAAATGAAAAAATATTACTTTTTATTAATTTCACTATTATTCGTATTTACTATTCATGCTCAGAAATTTAACGGCGGTGTAATGCTGGGTTTTACAGGCAGTCAGGTTGCCGGCGATAATGATTCGGGTTATAATAAAGCCGGGCTTTTTGGTGGTGGTTTTGTAAATCTCGAAATTGGTTCTCGTTCATTATTACAATTGGAACTTGAGTTTATGCAAAAAGGCAGTCGCCACAATCCTAATTTCGAACAAGGTGATACTAAATCGTTATTAATACGCCCTAATTATGGAGAAATGCCGCTACTTTTGCAATAGATTGTTTCCTAGAAATTTAAAATCGATGCCGGCCCTTCTCTTGCAGTTTTAATCAGCTTTTTTGAAGAATATAACGAAGTACCGGAGTATCGCGAAGAGTTTTGTTTGATGAATCTTTGTATAAATGCATGCAGGAATTATGAGCTGACTGATAAAGTATTATTGAATTTTAGAA
>JAIOSH010000554.1 GCA_021107685.1 Bacteroidales bacterium
AACCCTTAATGAGCCCGCCTGGAACTTGATTACCGATGATGGTGCAATGGTTAA
This sequence comes from Bacteroidales bacterium, assembly GCA_021107685.1. Lineage (GTDB taxonomy): Bacteria > Bacteroidota > Bacteroidia > Bacteroidales > SMBSF39 > SMBSF39. Next base: position 55 of record JAIOSH010000554.1, read on the forward strand.
GGTAACTCCGTCATCAACGGTAAATGTACCAACAATAGTGTCAACCCCCAACCATAATGTGTTTGATGAAATATGCCCACTATGTGTGTCGGCAAAAACTGCTGTGGTAAAAACCACAAGAAACGATAGAATTGTAATTGTTTTTTTCATGATTAAAACTTTTAGTTATTAAATATTTTTTTTAAACTGACAAATATATATAAAATTATATAATTATTCAGTTTGTGAAAAATATTAAATTTTTTAAATAAAAAAATAATATTTTTTTTTATTTTAACAGAATATTGTAATTTTGCAAACCAATAAATGGTGGGTGTAGCTCAGTCAGGTTAGAGCATCGGATTGTGGTTCCGAGGGTCGTGGGTTCGAGTCCCATCATTCACCCAATATAATTAAAGCCTTGTAGATTAACAAATTACAAGGCTTTTTTTTAATACATTTATAATGATTTAACAATTTTTATAATAATAAATTTTTATTTCTGGAAATGAAAGCTGAATTTTGCAGTTTATATTTTTTAATGAAACTCTTTTAAAACCAATACACACAATTAAATAAATATTTAAACCTATCTTTTAAAAATTATTCTTGTTATGAGCATCTATGTATGGTTAACATTTATATTTACAATTCTTACAATAATAGGATTATGGAAAATGTTTGAAAAAGCAGGTGTTAAAGGCTGGGAAATCCTAATACCATTCTATAATTTCTATGTATGGTTAAAAATTATAAAAAAACCCCTGTGGTGGTATATATTCTTACTAATACCATTTATAAATGTTTTTATGGTATTATTGATGATAGTTGAGTTTTTAAAATGTTTTAAAAAATATGGATTAGGTGAACAGGCATTAGGTGTTATTTTTCCATTCATATATCTTCCTTACCTTGGTTTTTCGTCAAAGGAAGAATATCTTGATCCTGATAAAAGACCTGAAATAAAAAAGACAGTTGTAAGAGAGTGGACTGATGCAATTATTTTTGCTGTTATTGCTGCAACTATCATTCGTACTTTCCTTGTAGAAGCCTATACAATACCAACTTCCTCAATGGAAAAATCTCTGTTAAGAGGTGATTTCCTTTTTGTAAGTAAAATCAGCTATGGTCCTAAAATCCCCAATACTCCGCTTGCATTTCCTTTTGTTCATCATACATTGCCTTTAACTAAAACTTCAAAATCATATATTGAATGTGTTAAGCTGCCATATTATCGATTCCCGGGTTTTACAAATATAAAAAACAATGATGTGGTTGTATTCAATTATCCTGACGGAGATACTGTTTCACTAAAATTTCAAAGTAACAGGAGCTACTACACACTTGTTAGGGAATACGGCAGAGAAAGAGTTTGGAAAGACAAAAGAAACTTTGGGGAAATTGTTGCCCGACCTGTTGACAAAAGAGAAAATTATATAAAACGTTGTATTGCTATACCGGGTGATACTCTAGAAATTATTGACCAGGAAATACTTATTAATGGTAAAAAATCAAAAACCCCGGGTGAAAAGCAATTTACATATTTTGTAAAAACTAACGGTACACGCATCAACCCAAAAATTCTTGAAAAATTAGATATTACAGAAAGGATAATGACCGGCAATAATGCAGGTGATTTTTATATGACATTAACAGAAGAATCTGCTAATAAAATTGCAAGTTTTGCTAATGTTGACAAAGTTACAAAATATGTAAGACCAAAAGGCTATTGGGAAAACTACTTATTCCCTTTTGATACGGCTTATATGTGGAATGTTGATAATTACGGACCGCTTGTAATACCTAAAGCCGGTGTAAGTATTCCAATTAATAAAAAAAATATTTGTCTGTATGAAAGAATAATTGATGTTTATGAAAATAATGACCTTGAAATAAAAGGGGATAAAATTTATATTAATGGAAAAGAGGCAGATTCTTATACTTTTCAAATGAATTATTACTGGATGATGGGAGATAACAGACATAATTCAGCAGATTCGCGATTCTGGGGTTTTGTACCTGAAGACCATATTGTAGGAAAAGCCTCTTTTGTCTGGCTATCACTTGATCCGGACAAATCTTTACTTAATGGTAAAATCAGATGGAATAAATTATTCAGATTAATAAAATAAATTCTAATTAAAAAAATTAACATCATGAAAAAAACAATTCAATTAACTTTAATTTTATGTTCAATACTTTTGGTTTTCACAAACCGGTCAATTGCAAAGGGAAAAGAATTTAAAGGTATCATAATCTATGAAATCACATATCCTAATAGTGATTTTGATGCTTCAACACTTGCAATGCTTCCAAAAACATTGAAAATCACAATAAAAGGGAATAAATCAAAAAGCGAAATGAAAACTGCTATGGGTACACAGACTGGTATTTCAAATGGTGATGACCAAACTGCCATTATACTTATGGATATGATGGGACAAAAAATTGCTGTAAATTCAACTACAGAGGAGATTGAAAAAGAATTAGCAGAAATGCCTGAACCTAATATTGAATATTCTAATGAAACCAAAGAAATTGCAGGTTATTCCTGTAAAAAAGCAATTATAACCATAAAAGACAAAGACACAAATGAAGAAACTGTTCTAAATGTTTATTATACAGATGAATTAGGCTCTAAAGAATTAAATTTTCAAAATCCCATTTTCAAAGATATTAATGGGGCTATGCTTGAATATGAAATAGATGCAAATGGAATGAACATGAAATTTACAGCTAAGGAAGTACAAAAGAAAAAAATCTCTGATAAAGAATTTGAAATTCCCGAAGGATATGAAATAATTACACAAGATGAATTAAAAAGCAGATTTGGTGGTTTTTAATTTTTTTTTAATTAGTTATTTTAAAAAATTGGTAGTCTAATTATTAAGTATTTATTATTTTTGCAAATTAATATTACTTTTAAAAATTAAATGACAAGAAAATCCAATAAATTAAAAAAAAATTCTCTTAATAATAATTCAAAAGGTAAAAGCAAAAAACATATATCTTTCTTTGGTTTTTTCAGAAATGAAAAATTCAGGAAAATTACAGGCTTGTTTTTTATATTATTTTCAATTATTCTTTTAATAGCTTTTACTTCATACCTTTTTACATGGAAGGCTGATGATGTTTTAACCTCATCAGAACAAGCAAAAAATAATATTGGTTATTATGGAGTGCTTATTTCGCAATTATTTATAAAACACTGGTTTGGAATATCTTCATATCTTTTTATCTTACTCTTTTTTATTTCAGGATTAAAATTATTAACAAAAATTACTTTGTTACCTTTTGCAAAGACTTTTTTTTATTCAATTTTCGGCATTTTATATTTTTCAACTTTATTCGGATTTATTTTTAAAAAATTTGATGAACTTTCCACAACTTTTGCAGGAGGAATAGGATTACAATTAAATGAATGGTTAGAACTATATATCGGTAAGATAGGAACAGGAATATTGCTGTTTTTCATACTATTCAGCTTTTTAATAATTAAATATAATATTTCTTTCAAATGGTTCGGATTATCTAAAAAAAAGCAGAAAAAAAGAAATTTAAATCCTGCAAAAGAAGATAAATACAACACTGTTGAATTCTCAGTTACAGAAGATGATAACTTTGATCAACCCACATATCCTGATAATACCAAAGATGAAAATAATAATCCTGATTCGGCAATAGAATTAGATACTAATGTAGAAAAAAATATTTCAGAAAAACCAAAGAAAGAAGACTCGGAAATCGAATTGACAATTGAAAAACCTGTTCAGGAATCTATTACAGAAAGTAAAGCTGAATTAAAGGAACATAAAACTATTGATACTGAATATGATCCGACACTTGAATTACCTGATTATAAATTTCCCACATTAAATTTATTGGAAGATTATGGCAGTGATGCTATAAATGTTCAGAAAGAGGAGCTTGAAAATAATAAAAACAGAATTGTAGAAACCCTGAATAATTACTCTATACAAATTCAAAAAATCAGGGCTACAATCGGGCCAACAGTAACACTTTATGAAATTATACCTGCTCCGGGTATTCGTATCTCAAAGATAAAAAATCTTGAAGATGATATAGCTTTAAGCCTTTCAGCATTGGGGATACGAATTATTGCTCCTATACCGGGAAAAGGAACTATTGGAATTGAAGTTCCAAACCAAAATCCTGATATTGTTTCAATGAAATCTATCTTATCTTCAGATAAATTTCAAAACAATAAATTTGAACTTCCATTCGGATTAGGTAAAACCATAGCAAACGAAAGTTATGTTGCAGATCTTGTTAAAATGCCCCATATCCTAATGGCAGGTGCAACAGGACAGGGAAAATCAGTTGGATTAAATGCTATTATTACATCACTTTTATATAAGAAACATCCTGCACAGATAAAATTTGTAATGGTTGACCCTAAAAAGGTTGAATTAACACTATTCTCAAAGATTGAAAGACATTTTCTTGCCAAGCTACCCGATTCCGAAGAATCTATAATAACTGACACCCGAAAAGTTGTCAGAACACTTAATTCTCTCGGTATTGAAATGGATAATAGATATGAATTGCTTAAAGATGCACAGGTAAGAAATATTAAAGAGTACAATACAAAATTCTTGGCAAGGAAACTTAATCCATTGCAGGGACATCATTATTTACCTTATATAGTTCTTGTTGTTGATGAATTTGCCGATCTGATAATGACTGCAGGAAAAGAAATTGAAGTACCTCTTACACGTCTTGCTCAACTTGCAAGAGCTATAGGAATTCATTTGATTATTGCAACTCAGCGACCTTCGGTAAATATTATTACAGGCTCAATAAAAGCTAATTTTCCTGCAAGGGTAGCTTTCAGGGTTATTTCAAAAATTGATTCACGTACTATTCTCGACTCTAGCGGAGCTGACCAGTTAATTGGAAGGGGTGATATGCTGCTTTCTACCGGAAGCGACCTTATTCGTTTGCAATGTGCTTTTGTTGACACACCTGAAATAGAAAAAGTTACCGATTTTATAGGTTCGCAAAGAGCTTATCCCGATGCTTACCACCTTCCCGAATTTGCCGATGAAGAAAGCAATGCAGTGTCTGATTTTGACTCCTCGGAAAGAGATGAACTATTTGAAGATGCAGCAAGAGTAATTGTTCAAAACCAACAAGGTTCTACTTCATTACTGCAACGTAAATTAAAATTAGGCTATAACAGGGCAGGAAGAATTATTGACCAATTAGAAGCTGCCGGTATTGTAGGACCTTTTGAAGGAAGCAAAGCCAGAGAAGTTAGAGTTGCTAATGAAGTTGCTTTGGAACAATTTTTGAAAGATATTGATTAATTTTATGGTACTACTGCGAATCCAGTGGAACATTGACAAATGCTAAAATGATTGAATGCTAAAATGCTATAATAAAAATAATAATGCAAATACTAAAACAAATTATTCATAAAAGAAAATTATTATTAATTATTCTTGCTTTTATTACAATAAATGCACTTGAAGCACAAGTTAAAGATAAAAAAGCCACTCAAATTCTTGACGAAGTAACTGATAAAACAAAATCATACAAAACCATAAAAGTCGAATTTACATATAGAATGGAAAACCCTGAGGCAAATATTAATGAGAGCAAGAATGGTATGCTTATTATCAAAGGAGATAAATACAGACTTTCAATTGCAGGACAAATTGTAATATGTAATAGTGAAACAATTTGGACATATATTGAAGATGCCGAAGAAGTACAGATAAATGATGTTGAGGATTCTGACGAATCAATTACACCGGAAAAATTGCTAACTTCATATAATGATAATTACAAATCAAAATTTATTAAAGAAACTTTATGGCATGGAAAAACTGTTCAGATAATTGAGCTTACTCCATTGGAAGGTAGAACTTATTATAAAGTGCAATTGATAATTGATAAAGTTAGAAAGCAAATTTTAAACTTTCAAATTTTTGATAAAAACGGCAGTACTTATACTTATCAAATAAATAAATTTATTCCTGACTTAGCTGTTGAAGATTCTGAATTTATCTTTAATCCTGAAGAATACCCTGATGTTGAAATTATTGATATGCGATAAAATAGTATTC
>JAIOSH010000451.1 GCA_021107685.1 Bacteroidales bacterium
GTGTCATTGATTTTTGTCGTTTAGTTATTCTGCGATAACAAATTGACAAATTTCAATGACACTTTTTTTATCAATTCAATAATTTTTTCAACAATAAATTGTTAACATAGCAGAACGTTATAATCAGGATTTTTTATATGTGCATACACAAAATCGTGGTTATCCAACATGTCTACCATATCTCCTGAAAGATGCTCTGCAATAGCTCCTTTAGAAAGCACCCTGTTTTGGTTTCCTATTAAATACAACAATAAGTCGATTTCTTTTTTGGTGATGTCAATTTTCTTGTTGTTTACTTTCACTATTTTAGAAAAAATATTGATTTCTATTTCATAAAATAAAATTATGTTGTTTCCTTTAAAATTTTTACGTCTGATTAGTGCTTGAATTCTCGCTAATAATTCCGAAAGATGGAAAGGTTTAGTAAGATAATCGTCAGCTCCAAGGTTAAAACCTTCAATACGTATTTCTAATGTTTCCTTTGCAGAAATGATGATGATACCTTCTGTTTTGTTTTGTCTTTTTAGTTCTTTCAATATTTCAAAACCATTGCCGTCAGGTAACATTAGATCAAGTAAAATACAGTCGTAATCGTAAGTTAATATTTTGTCAATAGCCGATACCGTATTGTTCGCCAATTCACAAATAAAATCATTGCCTGTCAAATAACTTTGTATGCTATTTGCAAGTTCTTGTTCGTCTTCTATAAGCAATAATTTCATTCGGCTAATTTATGGTTTCAATTTTGAAGAAATTTAGAATATGAAATAAAGCGTTGGCAAATTGCACTTTTTTGTAGGCTGATGTGAGTCGGCTTGTGAGCGGGGCAACCAACAAATATATGCAATGTGAGTAAGCCATAAAATTATTCTTTAAGTCGTATGTGATTCCGCTACTCGTATAGGCTATGGTTTTGTGTTTTACGTAACCCAACACAAAGAGATACAACAAAACTAATAGAAAATAATGACATAAGCAAATATTTTGCCCATGAAATCGTGATTGTTCGTAACTTTTATAATGTTGAGAAGTCCTGTTAAATAGCTTCGCATTTCACAGGATAAATCAGCAGAGGTCATAGTAGGTATAGGAAACGAGCCGACACATAATAAAACGTGTTGAAGTTGGAGGTTTCACAGAGTACTGAAGGACTGAACAGCCTGCTCCGTAATGAAATTCGGGGAGAGGTGCACTGGCGGTCTTTTGGCTGCCTACGATTGTAGCCAGTACATTTTTGTTCATTCCATTAAATCTCGGATAATAAATTATATAAATCAATATTTAAATAAACTATCTCTTTTCCAATTTTCTTTGGAATCACAATTCCTAATTTTTCTAATTGACCCAAGTATTTTTTTGCTGTATTCAAGCTTTTTACATTTTGGTCTATTAACTTTTTCGGACTTATATATGGCTGTTCAAATGTTTTCTCAATTGTTTCTTTTCTAATATGAGGAAGTTTGTTACCTATTAATTCAAGGGTATTGTTAAATAACCTATCAATTTCTTCAATTTTACTAATTGTGTAAATAGCCGTTTCTTCAACAGCTTTTAGCATATAAATTATCCAATATCTCCAACTTCTACGTGCTGTAACACTATTGAGAAGTTCATAATAATCATCTTTTTCCCGTATTATGTAGGCGCTCAAATACAATATTGGTATATCCAGCAATTTCTTTTGAATCATTAAAAGAATGCTTAGAATCCGCCCTGTCCGTCCGTTTCCATCTCGAAATGGATGTATCGCCTCAAACTGATAATGAGATACAGCCAACTTAATCAATGGGTCATATATATACTTTTCATCATCATTTAGATAAACAAATAGGTTATCTAATTTTTCTTTTATTATGTTAGTTCCTCTTGGAGGTGTATAAACTACTGAACCTCCCAACAAACCACTTCCTCTCTTTTTAATAACGGTTTCTGTTTGTGTAGGGCGGATTCCATCTTTCACCTGTTTAATCTCTTGATAAACTTTAATTATTAAATCTGTGTTGAAATCTCCATTATTTTTTATTTCATTAAATCCTGTCCACAATGCTTGTCGGTAAAATAAAACCTCTTTCGCATTTCCTTTTAAGTAAAATTCTCCAATTGCCAATGATTTATATAACTCATCGTCAGTAGTAAATATATTTTCAATTTCTGTACTCGCTTTTGCTTCACGTAATGCTATTGTATTTACAAACATTGCCTGATTAGGAAGTTTTCTTGCTAATCCCTTAAGTTCAGCGAGAGCCTTGTTAGACTTGTTCAAAGCTTGTAAAACTTCAATTGTAATTACCTTCTCATCAGGAGGAGGTAATAGGGGTAAATTATTGTAAGGTTTATTTCTGTCGTATAATATTGTCTTTGACATTTGTATTATTTTTTTGTCAAAATTACATAAATTTTGACATTTGTTAAAATATCTGTCAATTTTTTTCGACTTTATTATAAAGTATCAATTTATTATGTTTTTTGATAGTTGCTATGTTTTTTTGTATTGGTTACAATGGTTGGCAGTTATGGCACGTAGCCGTTCACTACTCATATTTATATTAGTTTCTAATTATTTTAAAAGAAAGTTTAGAGGGGACAATTACAATTTTCCTGACAGTATCTATTATAGGTAACCGACTCCCAAGATAAGCCAACGGTTTTGTGAAAAAGGGCAAGGTACTTTGGTGAAAAAAAGCTCCTGTACTGTTTGGCGAACCGCCAGGTACAGCCGTCCCGACCTCCGGTGCGGGATAAATAGTGCCTGCCCTGTAATGGAATGTATCGAGGAGAGGTGCACCAGTCATTTGACCATCAGCCGCCTACTTGATTATGGTGTCGTTTTATTCTTTCCCTGTCCAACGATATTTCCGTATCAAATCTTCTTTTTTAGTTTCAAATTCTCTTTTATCGTCATTAATTAAGAAAGACTTGATTGTTGCTGAAGTTTGTTCAATTCATGGTTAGCCTGATTTATTAATAAGGCTATTCCTCCCTGTGTATGACTGCTGCCAAAACAATTACTTGTTAGTGCTTCTAAACAATTTTAAGGCATTTTGTAAAGAGATTTTTTTATTGCCTTGATAAGCAACTACAAAAGCATCGGTAATACCTTCATTTATAAGATAATTTTTATATTCAACTGCTGAGTTATAATCTTTAAATGAGCCTGTTGTATATATAGTTATGCCTCCTGTGGTTTCATGTATTTCTATTTCATGACGAACTTTTCTAAATAAGTCATCAAACCATTCCGGAGATTTTTCTTCCCTGAAAGCACCTAATTGTACCTTAAATTCAATAACTTCACTTTTAATTCGTGATAGATTCTCCTGATTAGTTGCTGTAGCAGTAGTTTTCTGAACTTCTACTTCTTCTTGTATGTTTTCTTGCCTAATATCAATTCTAATACCATTATTATAAGCTACTATAAAAGCATCGGTAATACCTTTTACAATTATATCAGCTTTAGCAATTTGTGCTTGATTTTGTGTTTGATAAAGACCTGTCATATATTTCCATTTTCCACCTGAAGTTCTTTCATAATATAATGGTTCAATGTTAAGTAATTGTCCGGGTGTTTTAGGGTCGCTGTAAATTCCTAATTGTACACTGTAAAACAAGCCTTTAATATCCGATACATTATTTCCAATGCTCATTGATGTTGAAACGGGTATTCCTGCTTTAGATGTAATTGCAAAATTTGTATGAATATTTGGATTATTTACAGGTACGTCTTTTGCAATTAATGCAAGGGCTTCATCTTCAGTAATCCTGTTTCCATCATAATATGCTACAACAAAGGCTTCTTTAAAATCTAAACTTCGTATCTTATTGCGGGCTTCTAAGGCTTGGTCAAAATTTGAAAATATCCCAGCCATATATTTTGTATATTCATATCCCGAAGATTTTTCTGCAGAAATTGGTTCTATACCTTTAAAATAATTGAGTGTAACAGGTCTGTTAATTGCTGTTATTTGTACTTTATATATTAAACCTTTGGGTAATTCGGGATTTATCAGAATATCAGAAAAACTTATTACTTTTTGTTCACCTTGTATTTGCTCTGATGAAACAATTTCTTTTTTTATTATTTCAGACAAAATTTCAATTGTATATATATTATTATCTAATCTTTGTGCAATTGTAACAGCATCCGGATTTTCATTCATGTAAATGTTTAATGCTTTTTTTTGTTGTTCTATTGCAGCCAACTCAAATGTAACTGCATCTTCAA
>JAIOSH010000151.1 GCA_021107685.1 Bacteroidales bacterium
CCGATATTCAGGAAATAGCTGTAATTGCCGACGGAGAATATAAAGGAGCTGCAGTTAGGTTGGAAGGCGACACTATTGTGGAGCTTAATGCATATCTTGAGGGAACACCTGCCGGAGCACCTTTGGATTTTGAAACCTGGAACGGTTTTAAAGCAAGCAATGTAAAAGACAATTATCTTGTTTTTGACCATCAATTGCAAACTAATGTCAAGCGACAAATATATGCAGGCGAAAACAGGCAATATTATGTAATTTCACTTCGTGAAGGTGAAGAATTTAATGTTCCCGAAAACCTAAGCGAAGCATATTGTCGTCCCAATCCGTTTACAGGCAAAACCACCATCACATTCAGGCTAAACAAAAGCCAAAACACAAAAGTAGAGATATTTAACCTAAGCGGAAAAAGTATCAAAACTTTGATGGAAGGCGAATTCCCCGCCGGGCTTTATAATCTTGAATGAAAAGGCGATAATTCCGAAGGAAATAAAGTGAAAGAAGGAGTTTACTTTTATAGGATAAACTGCGGAAATGAGGAAGTAATCAGTGGTAAAATTGTAAAAATTAAATAAAAATAAAAATTGGAAATTAGAAATCCATACGGACGACTTTTTAGCCGTTAGAAATTGACATTAAGAGAGCCTCACTCTCCCCCTCTCCTGTTTTTAGGAGAGGGGGCAGGGGGGTGAGGTAAAAGAAAATGAAACAACATTCAATAAACAACAAACATAAAAACCCATGAAACCAAAAACCCAAAAACCCCACCTTCTCTGCCTGATAATACTCCTATTTATCTCCCAATCACTATTCTCCCAAATAATAACCGTAAAACAAGACGGAACAGGCGATTTCACCACCATACAGGAAGGAATTAATGCCTCAATTGATAAGGATACTGTTTTGGTATTTCCCGGAACCTATTTTGAAAATATTTTCTATGGCGGAAAGGAAATCACCCTTGCAAGCCTTTTTCTTACAACCCAGGATAAAAGCTATATTAATAGCACCATAATTGACGGCAACCAAAACGGAAGTTGTGTACGAATAGGGTCGGGTGAGGACGAAAGTACTGTCTTATGTGGATTTACTTTACAAAACGGAACCGGATATTCAAATAAAATGATTGGGGGTGGACTTTATATTAAAAACTCTTCAATAAATATATTATCATGTATTATAACAGATAATTTTGCAAGAATTGGAGGAGGAATCCTATGTGTTAATTCTTATATTTATCTATCGGATTCAAAAATACATAATAATTGGAGTATTAGATGCGGTGGAGGAATGAATGTTGTTCAAAATTCAAGTGTGATATTCGACTCAATTAATCGTTGTGATTTTTATTTGAATTATTCCTCTATTGGTTCAGATATTTCCAAGATATATACAGTCGATATGCATATCTTTGCAGATACATTTTCAGTTATTAATCCTGATCATCACTTTATTATTTCAGGAGATGAAGAGGGCAATCCTGTTAATAATTTCCTGTTAGATATAAAACACTCAAAAATTGATGTAGTAAATAGTGATGTTTATGTAAATCCTTTAACCGGAGACAATAATAATTCCGGCCTTTCTCCCGAAAATCCGTTAAAAACAATAGCCTATGCATATAAGAAAATACTTCCTGATACCAATTGTATTAGAAATATTTTTCTTGCCGATGGAGTTTATTCACCAAATCTAAGTGATGAACGCTTTCCGCTTAATGCAAGAAGCTATATTAATTTAATAGGTGAAAGCCGTGATAGTACTATATTTAATGCTGATACCATTTCTTTTCTTTTAAGGGGAAATAGATTAACAAGAAACTATTCAATTAAAAACATGTCATTTATTAATGGATTTGGAAATTATAGTCAAATAGGAACAAGTAGTGAAGGAGGAGTATTTTTAAATACCAATACTAATGTCAATTTAACAAATATAAAATTGGATAATTGTATAGGGATTAACGGGCCCGGCATTGTGGGAGAATACGTTGATAGTCTTTATATTTCAGATGTAATATTATCAAATAACCTCGGTGCACTATCATTAATGTTAATTAATTGGTCAGAAATTCCAAGAATATTTGAAATTACAAACTGTATAATGACCGGAAATGGGCCTGATAGTAATCCTGAATATGGAAATGGAGGAGGTTTGGGTATAGGCGGCTCATTAAATAATCCCGATCATTATAACGGAACTGTTGCTAATATTCAAATCACAAATAATATAAATAAACGAGATCCTGGTTGGGGGCCTGGATCTACAGTCGCTTTATCTGTCGGAAATCATGCTAAAGTAGATTTAATTAATGCAACTATAGGTGATAATATAGTTTTAGGAGAGTTAGGCTCAGCAGTTGGTTTAGGTGATGGCGCGGAATTAAGCATTTACAATTCCATATTTTATGGGAATTCATTATATGAATTAGAAATAGGAAATCCTATTGGGCCTTCTTATTCTTCTACAGTAAATGTTTCATATTCAGATTTAGAAGGAGGAGAAGAGTGGGTAAAGATATGGAACAGTAATCACACTCTTAACTGGTTGGATGGCAATATAAATGAAGACCCGCTATGGGATACCGCTTCGGCTTTTCCTTATTCATTGCAGCAGGATTCACCTTGTATAAATGTCGGTACTCCAATGTATGAGCCGGGTATGCAGCCGCCATTTATTATTAGTGAAGATGATACTTTGTATTATCTTGTAACATTAAACTATGGTGATACAATACTTTTGCCTTCCACAGACCTTGCAGGCAGGCCGAGAATATCGGGCGGCAGGATAGATATGGGAGCTTATGAGTTTGATACAACCGCAGGGATTAATGAATTATTTCCTCAAAACACTGTTGATAATAAGATAATTGTTTATCCCAATCCGTTTTATTATCACACATTTATTGCTTTCAAACTTTTGCACGGCGGCAATGTTCAGGTAATAATTTACGATATAAACGGCAAAAAAGTAAAAAGCCTGATGAACGCCAAAGTCTCAAAAGGAGAATTTACAATGACCTGGGAAGGCAACAATGACCAAAACCAAATAGTAAAACAGGGAACTTATGTTGCTGTGGTAATGATAAATGGGAAGAAAGCCAGTGGGGTGAAGATTTTGAAGAGGAAGTAAATATCGAATATCGATTAATCCTGCCCGTCCGGTCAGTCGGGGAATGATGATTTTAGAAGTTGATTAAGTATGAATAAATATTATTTGGTAAATACAAAATGTTTATTAATTGAAGATAATAAAACATCATAAAGTAACCAATCCTTCTCCAGCATTAGCGTAAATTATTGTTACACCGTTAAACTCGATCTTTACTCCGGCCTGACATTACTCTCTTTCCCTCGTTTGGAAAGGTTGTTATTGCAATATAATATTAAAAAATCTGACTAAGAGAGTGGGAAATATTAATTTAAACTTTCTGAATTTTTAAATAGTTGACTACGATTAAATAAAAAAAACTGAAATGGAAAAGTTATTTTATCTCACCCCTAAATTAACCACAAACTTTGTCGCTGAACTTAATGAAGTTATTATGTCTCTTGACCCGAAAATAAAAAACACAAATTTAACCTCACGGCTTTATATGATAACAATTCAGGCATTTATCTTTTATTCTAATAAAGACTCACTAAACAAGTTTAAAATTATATTAGGCAGTTTTACAGGTTTATAACATCCTGTGTTTTATCATACATCAATTTGTTTTATATATTGGATATTTGACTAAAAAAGTAAAAAATATAACACAATCATTTATTTATCAAAAAAATTTCATAGATTTATATCCTGAATATTTATTTACTTAAATTTGTATTTATATCAATATTAAGAGCAATCAAATGAAAACTTAGACTTTTCCAGACCAATTTGACTCCACATTAAACTTTGTAATTTGAAGTCTTTTTTAAATTTTCAAATTGATCAATAATTTTTATTTGTACTCCTTTATTTCCCCACCAGGATACTTTATTTAA
>JAIOSH010000604.1 GCA_021107685.1 Bacteroidales bacterium
ACCAGGGCTCGAACCTGGACTCTTCTGAACCAAAATCAGACGTGTTGCCAGTTACACCATCGGACAATAGTTTATTTTTGTAAAAGGGAATGCAAAATTAAAATAAATTTCTTTAATGCAAAAATTTTTCAGACGAAAATTATAAAATTTGTTAAATTTAGTTAATTTATTTTTTTATTAAGTCTATATCATACAAAATTTATAAATTCGCTTCCTGAAAAATTTTATATACTTAAAAATAAAATAAATGGATACTTACAGGAAACAAAATATTATTATCGGCTGGATTGTTTTTGCAATTGCAACAATAGTTTATTTATTAACAGTTGAACCAACTGCAAGCTGGTGGGACTGCGGTGAATATATTGCAACCGCTTATAAATTACAGGTTGGACATCCGCCTGGCGCACCTTTTTTTCAATTATTAGGCAGATTTTTCTCATTATTTGCATTTGGTGACGTAACAAAAGTTGCATTAATGATTAATATTATGTCTGCCTTATCAAGCAGCCTTACAATATTATTCTTATTTTGGACGATTACAGCCCTTGCTAAAAAAATTGTCTTAAAAAACGAGGAAATATCTAATGGAAAATCATATGCTATTTTTGGAAGCGGTATTATAGGTGCTTTAGCATATACTTTTTCCGATTCTTTCTGGTTCTCAGCAGTCGAAGGTGAAGTTTATGCTATGTCTTCTCTTTTTACAGCAGTTGTTTTTTGGGCTGTATTAAAATGGGATGAAGTTGCAGACCAAAAATATTCATACAGGTGGCTTATACTGATTGCATATCTTATGGGTTTATCAATAGGAGTACATTTACTAAATCTTGTTGCAATTCCTGCTATTACATTTGTTTACTATTTTAAAAAATACAAACCAACAAAAAAAGGAATTTTTTATACAGCCATAATTTCATTTTTAATACTTTCTGTAATAATGTTTGGTATTATTCCTTGGATTGTTAAGCTTTCAAGTACATTTGAATTACTATTTGTTAATTCTTTCGGATTACCATTCAACTCAGGTACAATATTCTATTTTATTCTTTTAATAGGCATTATAATCTGGGGGCTGAACTATACAATTAAACATAAAAAAGTAATTGCAAACACATTAATGATCAGCTTGATTTTTATTTTAATCGGATATTCAACTTTTTTTATGCTTATTATCCGGTCAAATGCTAATACACCTATTGATGAAAACAGTCCGGAAGATGCCATAAGCTTACTATCGTATTTAAACAGGGAACAATACGGTGATTGGCCTATATTATACGGACAATATTATAATGCACCTACTGTTGATTCAAAAGATGGTAATCCTATTTATGTAAAAGACAGGGAAAAGGGGAAATATGTTATTACTGACAATAGAAAAAATACTATTCCTGTTTATGATACGAGATTCACAACTTTTTTCCCAAGAATGTGGAGTTCGCAAAAAAGCAGTCATATTAGCATGTATAAACAATACGGAAAAGTAAAAGGAACACCCATAAGAATTTCAAAATCCGATGGAACAACTGATACAAAATTTAAACCGACTTTTAGTGAAAATCTAAGGTTTTTCTTTACATATCAAATAGGACACATGTATTTTCGTTATTTTATGTGGAACTTCGCAGGCAGGCAAAATGATATTGAAAGTCAGGGTGAATATGAATATGGTAATTGGATAAGCGGTATAAATTGGTTTGATCAACTTCTCGGATTAGGACCACAGGATGACTTACCTGATAGCATGAATAATCCGGCAAGAAATAAGTTTTATCTTTTACCTCTGATACTTGGTCTTATAGGATTTTTCTTTCATCTTAATACAAATAAAAAAAATACGTTTATAGTGTTCCTGTTATTTTTTATGACGGGTATAGCTATTACTATATATCTAAACCAATACCCATATCAACCACGTGAGCGTGACTATGCCTATGCCGGATCATTCTACGCCTTTGCTATCTGGATAGGCTTAGGTGTTTTAGCTTTATATAATGCTTTAAGAAAAAAAATAGATCCGAAATTATCAGCTATTTTGATAACATTCATAGCCCTAATTTTAGTTCCCGGAATTATGGCAAAAGAAGGATGGGATGACCATAACCGTTCAAATAAATACGCAGCTCGCGATTTTGCAGCAAACTATCTTAATTCCTGTGCTCCGAATGCTATACTATTCACAAACGGGGATAATGATACATTCCCTCTTTGGTATGCACAGGAAGTTGAAGGAATAAGAACCGATGTCAGAGTAGTTAATTTTATGCTTGCTTCCGGTTATTGGTACATACATCAAATGGCTAATAAAATCTATGATTCCGACCCACTTCCATTAACCTTAACTCCAAAACAATATGATAATGGAGTTAATAATGCTGTGTTTTTCTATGAAACAAATATTAAAGGATATGTTGAATTAAAAGATGTAATTGATTTTATTGCAAATGAAAATGAACGAACTAAGCTGCCTCTTCAGAGTGGTGAAAAAATCAATTTTTCTCCGACAAAAAAGTTTAAAATTATTATTGATTCGGCAGATATAATTAATAAAGGTATTGTTCCCAAAAATCTGGCAGATAAAATAGTACCGGTAATAGAATGGGATGTAAAGCAAAATTATCTTTATAAAAATGATTTGATGTTACTTGATCTTATTGCTACAAATAACTGGGAAAGACCAATATATTTTGCCAATCCTTCAAGTATAAGTAAAGTTTTGGATGTTGATAAATATTGTCATTTGGAAGGATTTGTTTACAAATTTATGCCAGTTAAAGCAAAGAATTATATTTCGGGAGCAGGCGGTATTTCAGCAGATACTTCTTATGATATATTAATGAATAAATGCAAATGGGGTAATTTAAATGACCCTGATGTTTATGTTGACAGAGAAAGTTACAGAAATTCAATTATACCTAAACAAAATTTTATGAGAGTGGCTAAGGCACTTTTAGATGAAAATAAAAAAGATTCGGCAATTGCACTACTTGATAGATGTTTAGAAGTTTTCCCTGATGAAAAGATTATTTTTGATATGTATATGATCTCTTTTGCTGATGTTTATTACAAAGCAGGTGCTATTGATAAAGCAAATGCAATAACCGAAAGGCTTTTTAATATTTATACTGACAATCTTAATTATTATAATTCATTAACAAAAGAAAAATTAATAAACTATTTTGAAACAGACAAGCAACAGGCTTTAGGGATTTTGCAAAGACTTTCAATGATGGCAAAAAATAATCAACAAACAGAATTACATACAAAAATTGATAGTGTTTTTAAAGAACAACTTCAATTTTATAATTAAATTAATTTGAATGTAATTGAATGTTATATACTATAATATTTTATAAAACTATATTTTTCTAACAAACTTATTTCAAAGAACTTTTATTATATTTGCTTTTCAGGGCATACACAAAAGCTATACACAAAACATTACAAGCAACCTAAAAGAATATTTGTGTCAATTTTCGGCTTGTTGACAAAAAACAAACCATTTGAATTAAATATTTCAGAAGCAATTCAAAATTTTATAGCGTATTTGATTTTAAAATTCAAATTTAATGAAAATATACTTTGAATATTGTTATTTATATTTAAATTTGCAAAATAAATTCAAATTTTAAGAAAATGATAGTAGAATTTAGTATTAAAAATTTTCGTTCAATTAAAAAAATTCAAACCATCAGTTTTGTTACAACTGGCTTGAAAAGTTCTAAGGGATTTTCTGAAGTTGATAAAAACAATATTTCTGAAGATGGAGGCATGCGATTATTAAAAACTATTGGAGTTTATGGAGCAAATGCAAGTGGAAAGAGTAATATTATAAGAGCCTTGGAATACTTTCTTCAAGCCATAAAAAATGAAGCAAGTACTGAATCCAATTTAAGCCCTCTTTATGACCCGTTTTTATATCAGGAAAATGCTTTTAATACTGAATCATTTTTCCAAATAGTTCTCTTTGTAAAAAATAAGAAATACAGATATGGATTCACTGTTAAAAGAAATCCTAATACAAAAGAGAAACTTGATGAAAAATATAGCAATGAAATAATTGTAAATGAATGGTTATTTGGCACAAAAGGAAAAAACATGGTGGAGTATTTTACTAGAACAGGGACTTCTGTTAATAAAGAAAAACTACCAAATAATGAAAAGATACCTTTACTGCCTTATGAACACACCTTATTCCTTACGCATTCAGCGGCATTTGACAGCGAGGGAGAAAGTGCATCTATTAGGAATTATATACGTAGTTGGACAATTTCAAATTTTACAAATGGTGTAAAAAATTTTAGAAGGAACACTCTTGTTTTATTAGAACAAGAGAATAAAAAAACGGAATTATTAGCATTACTATCAATTTTTAATCTTAAATACAACGACATTATTTTAGAAAGGGATCCAAACAAACCAGACCAAAAATTTCTTTCGCAGGATAAGATTTTTATGATGAAATCTTATCATAATAAAAATAATGAAGCAAAAGATATTACGCTTAATCTGCGTTACAACGAATCATCCGGCACTCAAAAATTATTTGATTTAGCCGGCCTTCTTCTCAGAGCTTTTTTTAATAAGACTACTAGTGCTTTTATTATAATAGATGAGATTGATAGCAATTTTCATCCATCCCTTCTTATTAAACTTATTGGATTATTTAATAACCCTTCTATTAATAAGAGTAAATCACAATTACTGTTTACAAGTCACGATACTAACTTAATGTCTCCGTCTATAATGCGGCGTGACCAGTTTTATTTTACTGAAAAAAGTGAGGATAATTCTACGAGGCTATATTCTTTGGCTGATTTAAAAGGTATTAGAAACGATGCGGACTTTGCGAAGCATTACTTAGCAGGTTTTTATGGGGCATTGCCTGTTTTAGATAATTATTCTAACGAAAATGTTTTGCAAAATGAATGAACCCTGGAATATTAAACAAGAAGATATACGACGAGCAGATTCTCTGCCGACTTTTATTATATTTTGTGAGGATGAGATAAGCGAACCTATTTACTTTAAGTATTTTGAAACATCAATAATTAAAGTAAATCCAGTCAAAAATCAAAAGAGCAAGATAGATAATGTGTTTAATGCAATTTGTCATTGTATAGACCAAGGATTGATGGACTCCAAAGATGAATTGTTATGTTTACGAAAAGAAGATACACACGTTTGGTGTGTTTTCGATAGAGATAGAGAAGAAACCACTTCTAAAAGACATATTGGGAACATCTCTTTTAACGAAGCGATTGAAACTGCAAAAGCAAGAGGAATTAAAGTCGCTTGGAGCAATGATGCATTTGAATTATGGGTGTTACTGCATTTTGAAGATGTAGATTTTGAAGATGAAAATTATAAGAAGAGAAAAGCATATTACAATAGACTAACTGAAATTTTTAAATCATTGCCTAATCCAAATGAAGATTTAGTTAAGGCTCTTAAACACAAATCTTTTAGTTATAAACAAGACTTAAAACACAAAAATAATTTCAGAAACATTGTAAGAAATGAAATTATTAGCAAAACAAAAGATGCTATAAAAAGAGCTAAAGTTCTTGAAAAATACCATGAGATGACTAATAAACACAATCACAAGAAATCTCCATGTACTTATATTCATCATTTAGTAGAAGAACTTATTCGATTAGGAGGAAAGAAAATATAACTAAAAGTGTATGCCTTTTTTCGCAAAACCGTCACCACTACGTTTTAATTTTTTTGCGTTTTTCTGCGTCCTTTGCGGTTAAAAAAACTGTAGTAATCTGTAGCAAAATCAAGCAACGTTCTCTGCATCTCTGCGTTTAATCGGTATCAAGCAACAAACGGCCAAAAACAAGTAAACAATTAGCAGTCAGTTTAATAACGTATAACTTAAAAAGTAAAATTCTTGTAAACGGAATAGAAATGATAATACTACGCTGTAATATTCTTTTTCCCTGACTTATACATAATTAAAAAACCCAAAATTATAAAAGGAATACTTAGCAACTGTCCTAAATTTAATGTGAGATTATTTTCAAAACCAACTTGTGGTTCTTTTAAGAATTCTATTAAAAATCTATCACTAAACAGTAAAATTAAAAATAAACTAAAAAGAAAGCCTTGTTTTAATTTTGTTCCTTTTTTTTGATAAATATAATACAGGATTATAAAAATCAATAAATAAGACAATGCTTCATATATTTGAGTCGGGTGACGCGGGATAGATTCATACTTTGTAAAAACAAATGCCCATGGCAAATCGCTTGGTTTTCCATAGATTTCGGAATTTATCAGATTTCCGATTCTAATAAAAAATCCTGCTAAAGCTACTACAATGACTATTCTGTCTAATATCCACAAATAAGGTTTTTTTATATTACGTGAAAATAAATATATGGCAATTAAAATCCCAATAGCTGCTCCATGACTTGCTAATCCACCCTCCCATACTTTTAAAATCTCTAAAGGATGTCGCAAATAAAACAAAGGTTCGTAAAATAAACAATGTCCGAGTCTTGCTCCAATAACAGTACCTACAACCATATATGTTGTTAATTTATCCAAAACTTTTACAGGTATTTTTTCCTTTTGAAATATTTTTAACAAAATCAAATACCCTGAAAAAAAAGCAAAAGCAAATAATAAACCATACCATCTGATTGCAAATCCACCTATTTGGAAAATTTCAGGCTTTACATCCCATGTAATATAATTTGTTAGCATAAATGGAAATATTTATTAAGGCAGCAAAGTTATTAAATATTGTAGCTAATCAGTATCTAAATTTACTTTTTTTGCTTTTTTACGGTCGTATTTTTTCTTTTTATCAGGCACTACTTTTGTCTTAAAGCGTCCGTCACGACCACCCTGCTCAATAAAATCCTTTCTTATCTTAGCTTTAATATACTTTAATAATTTTTGCTTTATTGAAGTCTTTTTTTTCTTTTTCATTATTTAAATCTTCTTTTTTCAGGTTCAGCCATTCTAACTATTCTTGGTGTGAATACAGCCAGTATTTCCACAAGACTTTTTTGTTCTGC
>JAIOSH010000329.1 GCA_021107685.1 Bacteroidales bacterium
GGTTGGCGTCATACCTGTCAATTCTCAGACCAACCGAAACATTCAGGTTTTTCCATGTAAACTGATCCTGGATATATCCTGAAAAATAAATCGGGCGGGAAGCATCAACTGACCAATCGGTAAAAAAATCATAAGGTCCGGGTTTGTTTTTCAGTTTATTCCCCATTTGATCATATCCCTTGTATTGAGCTAATCCATAATACAGCATTTCATGAGGTGAAAACATTTCTAAAGTATAGAGGTCTTCGTTCAGGTGAATAGTATGCATTACACCATTTTTATCGTAATAATCAATGGTTTTATTGACCATATCATAAGAATCTATTAAAATATAATCAAGCCCGTCAACAGCTAATCCTAATTTTTTTCTCAAATTTATATCAAATATTTGTTGTGCTACTGCATCGTATTTCCTGTAATACAAAACAGTATCCTGAAAAATCTCATTATTATAAACAGGAACAGGATTATCCTCATCAAGCTCCATAATATGTAAATTAGTTGAAGCACGCATAACTGACCATAATTCCATAGGATTCATGGAATAAGACCGTTTTATTTCCTTTAGATATTCAAAGCCTGCAATAAAAAGGTGTGATTTATAATCTGTTTCAAAACGTAATGTTCCACGTATTTTTTCATTAGCATTTTCAGTATAATTAACATTCGAATTAAAATCTGTACCGAAGTACCCACCAGAATATGGCATTTGTGTTCCAGTGTTGTTCCATAGTGTATCGTAAACTGATGGTGGTGTTTGCCCGTTTAGCAATCCGCCATTTAGTTGTAATAAGCTTGAGTTCCATAAGTTATCAGGATAAAACTCATAAACCTGTTCAGTAAATCTGGCTGCTTCAGGGTTATAATTCAGGTTTTGAAAGGTATAAGCAGTATCATAATCCCAAGAGTTCAGCAGCCAGACATTATAATAATGCTGTCCGTTAATAACAACATCACCCAATTCATAAGTCGGGGTTTTATAAGTCTGGAATTTCCCAAGGTAACCATATTCAAAAAATCTGTCTTTATGTTTTCTGCTTTGCTCTTTTGTGTAATAATTAGAATATTGAAGTAGAGCCTGATATCCTATGTTTAAATCTTCGGATATTTTAATTTTATGTTCAAATTTCAGATAATTGTCAAAATTCCTGGTATCTCTTTCAGGATTATTATCTGAATTAAAAAGCGCATTATCAAAAATGAATTGATTGGCATTTTCAATTTTTGAGTAATTACCAAGTGTAAATCCAATATTATTAGTAATAGGAATTTGAATTTTTGCAAAAGTATTCCATGCGTTCTTACCGGCATTCTGTGGGGTTTTACTTGTCATAATATCTTCTTCCCTGATAAATTCTGCATTCTCATAAGTCCCTCCTGATATTAATCCTGATTGACGTAAGGGGTTATTTTGAAGGTAAGTTAGAATATCCGGTTTTACCATGTAGCAATTTTCTCCAATCGGGTCAGTATTATTTGTTTTGTAATAGCTGCCTGCAAGGTAAAGTGACGGCAATTTTTTGCCTGACACTTTTTTATTATAATGTATTGGAATGCCCAGATTAAACTCCACATGATTCTCGTCTAAATAATTTACAATATCTTTATAGGCTTCAATATTAAAATTAATGTTATCCTCTACTTCACCGGGTTGAATATCAATAAATCCTCCGGCTGAATTTCCCATATATATCGGAGAATTAATCCCATAAAATCGGTACGAACCAATGCTTCTAAAAGGAAAATCATTACCGTTATTTATCTGCATACCGTCAATAAAAATATTATCACCATTAGCTTCAATTCCATAATAAAACATTCTGCCTCCTTTAAGGTAATAAGCCGAAGGATTCAGCATGCTCAATGAATTTACTGTCCTGAACGGCATTCGCTTTATCTTCTCATATTTCAAAGGATAAAGGTTTAACATCGAATATTGTTTTACCTCTGTCGAGTCTGTTTTTTTATCTGCCTGTGCTTTCATATTATAGCTAAGAGAAATAAATAACAGGATAATAAGGAAGATTTTATTTTTCCATATTTTCATAATTATAAAACATAAATATTACTATTATAAAAATTTTTCATCTGCCTTTTTCGGTTTTTTAAATGAAGGCTTGGAAAAATCAAATTCATCAATATTAAATAAAATAATCGGTGCAATCTTTAAAATAGGTTTGTATAAAAAAGATGCATCCTGTTTTTCTTTTGATATAAATTTATCATCAAACCTGTTGATAATAAAAAGTATTATACTTAATATTACTGCTGCTTTCAATATTCCGAAAAAAGCTCCTGCAACTTTGTTAAAAAAACCTAAAGCTATTAAATTAATGAATTTTTCAAGTATCCTGCCAATAATAAAAACCACTATTACAATAATAATAAATGTAACAGCAAATGATATGACAGGAATATACCGTTGGTTTATATTAAAATTTCCAGTAAGAAAATCAGCAGCATAATTTGAAAAATAAATACCGAAATAAATACCGAGTATTAATGCTATAAGAGATGTTACTTCAATTATTAATCCTTTTGAAAAACCCCTGTAAGCAAACCAAATCAAAGGGACAATAAAAATAATGTCAATGTAATTCATTATATAAAATTTAATATTTATTAAAAACAATTTAACTATTCCATTTACTTAAGTTTTATTTGTATCATGTTGATAGTTATATGTTATGCCTTTGGCAATCCCTACGGGATAAGTTATTAGTATTAGTTTATTTGTGAATTTGTGGCTTTTTTATTTCTTTACCACACACAAAACGCTATAGAACCAAAAAAATAATGGATACAATTTAATTTTATATCCTTTTGACGTATTTCAAATAACAAAAGAAGACAGGTAAAGGTGGTAGCAGTTTGGCATATAAAGCGCAGTATCCCGATAGGGTGCTATTATTTTTGAATTTTTTTTATACTGCGTAATTTTAGAATCTTTTTCTATTTGGATTTTGTCTGTTATCAAAAAAGTTTAATAATATGATTTTTGTTCCTTTGATTCTATAAAAAATATTTATTTGCCTGACAACCGTAAATCCTCGTATATTCTTTCTTTTATCTTCGAGTGTTCCCATTTCGGGAAATTCAACCACTAAATCAAGAAAATCATATACCTTGCGAACAAAAGTTCTCGTAACGTTTGCACCCCATTTCTCTTGGAGGTACTCTAAAATTTTATTGATTTTTTTATCTGCCTTCCTTGACCATTCAATCTCTAAAGCCATTTTTGGTGTTTTTTCTTCATTTCCTCATGACTAATCAAGTTTTCTTCATCCTCACTTTCCTTGTATGCATGCATAAGTTCTTCATATTCTTCTTTTGTCAATCTGCCCAATAATGTTCCTTCTTTTGTATTTTTTACTATGGTCATAATATCATAAAAGCGAATTAGAAGAGTATCATTTTTAATACTATTGATAAGATTATGAAAGTTGTTTCTTAATTCTATTGAATCCATGATAGTTAAGTTTGTTTCTGCAAATTTACAAAATTCCTGTCTTTAATGCTATTTTTTATACAGTTCAACTTGTCAATAAAAGATATAAACATTCGTTATATAAATTGCAAATATAAATCATATTTTTTGAATTATCCAAAGGATTTCTTACATTATAATATGTCGTTTATTTCTATTTTATTCGTATCACTATCTAACATATTACGAATAATTTATTTTTTCAGACCATAAGAGATATTACTTCGGGATTAGTTTCTTAGTTAATTCGGTAGCAAATATAAAATCATTAAGTTCTTTGTTGCTTGTTTTCAAAACTTCATGTTTAGTGCCTTTCCACCATAATTCTCCATCATGTATAAAAGCAATTTTATCGCCAATTTTAATAACAGAATTCATATCATGGGTATTGATAATAGTTGTTATTTGATATTCTTCTGTAATTTCTTTTATAAGGTCGTCAATAACACCTGAAGTAATAGGGTCCAATCCTGAATTAGGTTCATCACAAAAAAGATATTTCGGATTCATAGCAATAGCACGGGCAATAGCAACTCTTTTTTTCATTCCGCCGCTTAATTCGGAAGGGTATAAATTATTTACATTTTTCAGATTTACTCTTTTCAGGCAAAAATTTGCTCTTTCTCTTTTTTCGTCTATCGTTTGCTTTGTAAATATTGATAAGGGAAAAATTACATTTTCCTCTACTGTTAAAGAATCAAACAAAGCTCCTCCCTGGAATAACATACCAATCTCTTTTCTGATAATCTTTCTTTTATTAAAAGACATTTCAGAAAAATTACGGTCATCAAAAATAACTTGTCCTTTATCTACTTCAAAAAGGCCGACAAGGCATTTCATAAGAACAGTTTTTCCCGAACCACTCTGACCGATAATTAAATTTGTTTTACCTCTGTCAAATTCAACAGAAACATCTTTTAATACCCGATTATCACCAAAAAATTTAGATATGTTCTTTGCCTCTATCATGAAAGTAATAATTGTGTTAAGATAAGATTGAATAAAATTATCAAAATACTGCTCCAGACAACAGCTTTGGTGCTTGCTCTTCCAACTTCCAAAGCCCCGCCTTTAGTATCATAACCCTGATATCCCGAAACCGAAGTAATTATAAAAGCAAAAAAAACTGTTTTAATTAAAGCATAAAAAACTGAATATCCGTCAAACCAGGATTGTAATCCTTCTATATAAGTCTGTGAAGTAAATAAATTTGTTACAATAGAAACCAACCAACCGCCGAAAAGACCAAAACCCATACTAAGAATAATAATAATGGGATTAATAAGCATAGCTGCTGTTATTTTGGGTAATATAAGATAATTTGCCGGGTTAATTCCCATAATTTCCAAAGCATCTATCTGTTCGGTAACACGCATTGTGCCTATTTCCGATGCTATTCTTGAACCGACTTTCCCTGCTAAAATCAAACTGATAATTGTTGGTGAAAATTCGAGTATAATAGACTGTCGGGTAGTAAATCCGACCATTGTAAGAGGAATTAAAGGACTGTCAATGTTATAGGCAGTCTGGATAGCTACAACAGCTCCCATAAAAACTGAAATAATTGCGACAATACCAATTGAATCTACTCCTAAGTTTTGAAATTCAATAAAAAGTTGCTTGCGAAAGACCTTCCCTTTTTCAGGCTTTCTGAATACCTGCAACATTAATAAAATATATTTTCCTAAATGATATATCATCCCTTATTAATATTTTTGCTAAATTAATTTTTTTTTATAAAATATTAATCATAAAAATAAATTGATTTTAAACTTCTTTTTAACTCAATGTAATTTCTTTTATTTTTTACTAATTTTGAAACCTCAATCAAATAAAAATTACTATGTTTTTTAATAAAAAATATTTGCTTTTTATTTTAATATTTTCCTTTTTAATATTTTCTTTTTTATCCTGTTCAACATCAAGGCATAACAGGAAATGTAAAAACTGTCCGAAATTTAGCCAAACACTGAATTTAAATGTTCTAATAGCCTATGATAAAACAGTATAAAGATATTTTAAATAAATACCTCCCTGAAAATTCTGTTGATATTATTTTAGAATGGGTAGCTTTATATAAAATAAATTTAAGAATTTCAAAAGGTAGGACAACAAAATTAGGCGATTATCGCCCCCCTGCCAAAAACAATACACATAGAATTTCAATAAACCATGATTTGAATAAATATTCTTTTCTTATTACAGTTGTTCATGAAATTGCACACTTAATCGTTTGGGAAAAATACAAAAACACTGTAAAGCCTCATGGACAAGAATGGAAATCCGAATTTAAATTCTTAATGTATAGTTTTATGAATAATAAAATTTTTCCGCCTGATATATTTTATGCTTTATCTAAATATTTAAACAATGCTTTTGCATCAAGTAGTGCTGATTTAGAATTATCACGAATATTAAATAAATATGATAATAATAAAGAATTAATATTAGAAGATCTTCCTTTACATTCTATTTTCCGAATCAATAATGGAAAAACTTTCAAAAAACTTGAAAGATTACGCAAACGCTACCGTTGTATTAGCATGGATAATAAAAGAGTATATTTGGTTAATCCATTGGCAAAGGTTATTCCTATTAAGTAACTAAAAATATTTGTTAAGAAATTTTCATTGTTAATTTAATACTGTTTAGTTACCACTTTTTATATATATTTGCCCTAAAATTCAAAATAATATTTTACTATATGAATAAAAACAACTATTGTGTAATTATGGCGGGTGGGATAGGTGCCAGATTTTGGCCCATGAGCAGAACTTCTCATCCAAAACAGTTTATTGATATTCTTGGTACCAATGAAACACTAATTCAACAGACATATAATAGATTTTTACAAATTTGTCCTTCAGAAAATATCTATATTGTAACTAATACAATATACAAAAATTTAATCATAGAACAAATTCCCGGTATAACGGAGAATCAGATATTATGTGAGCCTATACGACGTAATACTGCTCCTTGTATTGCCTATGCCAGTTATAAAATTTTACAAATTAATCCTGATGCTAATATAGTTGTTGCTCCGTCAGACCATATTATTCTTAAAGAAAATATATTTACAGAAGTAATTTTATCAGCCCTTGAAGCAACATCAAAAAAAGATTGGCTTCTGACTTTAGGAATAAAGCCCAGCCGTCCTGATACAGGTTACGGCTATATTCAGTTTTGTGATACTTATACATATCCGCAAGATAAAAGAATAAAAAAAGTAAAGACTTTTACAGAAAAACCTAATTTGGAATTAGCTGAAACTTTTCTGCAAAGTGGCGATTTTCTTTGGAATTCAGGTATATTTATCTGGTCGTTGAAAAGTATTATTAAAGCATTTAAAAATTATTTGCCCGATATAGACTCAATTTTTAAAGAAGGCATTTCAAAATATAATACTCCCGATGAAAATTCCTTTATTTCAAGTGCTTATACATTATGTAAAAATATCTCTATTGACTATGGAATTATGGAAAAAGCAGATAATGTTTATGTTCTTTCTTCTGACTTTGGCTGGTCGGACCTTGGCACATGGGGCTCGCTATATGATACAAGAGAAAAAGATAAAAATCTTAATACTATTGTCGGCAAAAATGTTTTAACGTATGATTCAAAAAATTGTATTGTTAATATGCCAAAGGAAAAATTAGTTGTGCTACAAGGTCTAAATGATTATATTGTAGTGGAAGATGATAATATTTTACTCATTTGCCGTAAATCCAACGAACAACAAATTCGCCAATTTGTTAATGATGTTAAAGTTGAAAAAGGAGATAAATTTGTTTAAAAATTTATAGAAAAAAAGAAATCAAAAATACTAAATCCCAAACTCAATTCATTATGGCAGAACACATAGAGACCGGCAAAAAAGGCGAAGAAATTGCATTGGGTTTTCTTAAAAAAAAAGGATATAAGATTATTGCAACTAACTGGCGCTTTGGCAAAGATGAAATAGATATTATTACAATTGACAATGATTGTTTAGTTATTGTTGAGGTTAAAACCAGACGTTCAAATTATTTCGGCGAACCGGAAATTGCCGTTACAAAGAAAAAACAAAAATTCCTTATACGTGCAGCAAATGCTTATATTATTCAAAAAGATATTGATATAGAAACAAGATTTGATATTATTTCAATAATTATTAAAACAGAAAAATATACGATTAATCATATTGAGGATGCTTTTTATCCAACACTTTAACTAAATTGTAATAAAAATTTAATTATTTATTTTATTGTTAATTCTTATAATATTTTTTAATTTTGAAAAGTTTTATTTTAATACATATTTTTATAAATTAATAACAAATGATTATGAAAAAGTTTACAGTTTTAGCCATTATTATGGCTTTAGTTTTAGGAAACACACTAAATGGTTTTGGACAAACCACAATTTGGGAAGAAAATTTTAATGACCCTGGAATTCAGGGAAAAGGTGCAACAGGTGACCCTTCCGGTATTCCTGTATTTGATACTACAGGAATTACAAATTGGTTTATTAATGTTGACAGTGCTCATTTAACCGCAACTTCAGATTGGTTTAGGGTAGAAAATCAATTATTTGAAACAAGAGATAGCGATGGTGAATGTATTTGGAATACCGAGCAAATAAATCTGAGCGCTTATACAAATACTCAATTTTCTATTGATCTATCGGAATCAGGTACTTTTGAACCGGCGGATTACATAAAAGTATATTATACTATTGATGGAGGACCTGAAACTTTAGCAGTAGAAGTATATGATGATTTTACTGCTTTTACACATACTGAACCTATAAGCGGAACCTTAGTTGTTATCATTGTTAAAACAAATAACAATGCCGGCACTGAATATCTTAGATTTGACAATGTAATAGTTCAGGGGTCATTGCCCGGAACAGTTGATAACCCAACTAATTTTGAAGCTAATGGTATTAGTACTTCTCAAATAGATTTGCAATGGATTGAAAATGGAGATAATGACAATGTATTAATTTCATGGAATAGCTCAAATTCTTTTGGTACTCCGGTTGACGGAACAAGTTACCCGTCAGGATCTTCTATTCCCGGTGGAGGAACTTCGCTTGGTGTGGATGATGATGAATTTTTTCCACACACAAGCTTAAATATTGACACCTGGTATTATTATAAAATATGGTCGGTTAATGCAAGTACACAATATTCAACAGGTGTTGTTGATAGTGCAAAAACTTATATGGATGCTCTAAATTTATATATCAATGAAATTATGGCATTAAATACTTCAACAATACAGGATGAGAACGGTGATTATGATGACTGGATTGAAATCTATAATCCTGCAGTAACTCCAATTAGCTTAAACAATTTGTATATTACAGATGATTTTAATAATCCTACCAAATATCAATTACCTGATTCATCCATAGCACCCGGAGGATTTATTCTTATCTGGTGCGATGGAGACGGTGTGGGGCTTCATACTAATTTCAATTTAAATGGAGCCGGTGAAATGATAGGATTATATGGTACTGATGGATATACACCGATTGACACATATACCTTTGGTTCACAAACACCTGATGTTTCTTAAGCCCGACAAACTGATGGAAATATTAACTGGATTTTTTTCCAGATTCCTACACCAAATGCAACTAATAACACTTCTTTTATAGAAGTGCTGTCTCCAAACGGAGGTGAATGGTGGGAGCAAAATACTACTCACGATATTACATGGTATAATCAAAACTTTACTGATAATGTTAAAATCGAACTTACAGGTACAAATGCTCAGGTTCTGGAAACCTCTTATGTTAATACAGGAACATATCAGTGGAATATACCGGCAGGACAGCCAATTGCCTCTGATTATACAGTGAAAATTTCATCAGCAACATTAGGAACTCCTTTTGATGAAAGTGATAATACATTCTCAATTGTAGCCCAGGGAAGCATTCCTCAGCCTAATGATATAATTATTACCGAAATAATGCAAAACCCACAGGCTGTTTTAGATAGTCATGGTGAATGGTTTGAAGTGTTCAATACAACTGATTCGGATATTGATATGTATAACTGGACAATTAAGGATGACGATTATGATTCACATATAATAGATACAATATTAATTGTTCCAGCACATGGTTTTGCAGTTTTAGGTATTGATGCCGATACAGCTACTAATGGAAGTTATATATGTAATTATCAATATAACAATTTTTATTTGGGTAATGGTTCGGATGAAGTTGTTTTAGTATCTCCTGATGGAGTAACTGAAATTGACCGTGTTAATTATGATGGCGGGACAACATTCCCTGATCCTACTGGTAAATCTATGGTATTTACAGGTATTCCGACCGATGATAATAATAATGGAGCCAATTGGGTAGAAGCTACTTTAAGAGAACTTAATTATTATTATTCAACCGGTGATTTAGGTTCTCCAGGAACTAATGGACATGATCAGAATTTGTTGACTTTAGGAATCACGGTTAATTTAACTGTTTTCTTAGAAGGTACTTATAATCCTTTACTTGACGGAGCAATGGAAACACACTTATTAACTAACGGATACTTACCATTAACACAACCTTATAATCCGATTTTACCTTATTATGGAAATTTAAACCCTGTATGGTTATATGCAGGCACAGAAAATGTTGCAGCTATTCCTGCAAATGTAGTTGACTGGGTGATGGTCGAACTCAGGGATGCTCCTGATGCAGCAAGTGCTACTTCAGCAACAATAATTGCTCAAAAAGCTCTTTTCGTACTAAGTAATGGTTCTGTTGTTGATCTGGATGGTACTACCGTGCCTAACTTTGGCGCTTTAATAATGACTGACGGATTGTTTGCTGTTATATATCACAGGAATCACCTCGCTGTTATTAATCCTGATCCTTTGGTTGACTTAGGAGGTGGAAATTATGCTCATAGTTTCACAACAGGTTTGAATTATGGTGGTGCACTCGGTCAAACTGAGGTTGAAGCAGGTGTTTGGGCTATGTTCAGCAGTGATGGAAATGCCGACAAACAAGTAAGCAATGCTGACAAGCTTGACGTTTGGGAAACAGATTCTGGAGGTTCCGGTTATAAAGGCGGTGACTTTTCTCTGAACGGACAATGTAATAATCAGGATAAAGTTGACTATTGGTCTCATAATACAGGAGCAGGTTCACAAGTTCCGAATTAATATCTGCTGAAATAATCTATAAAAATTATCAATCCTTAACATGCCTGCCTAATATAAAAGACAGGCATGTTTTATTAACAAATTCCAACATATAATTTGTAATAATATGCGTGTAGTAATACAACGTGTTTCAGAAGCCTCTGTTAAAATAAATAACAATATAGCTGGAAAAATAAAAACTGGAATGCTTGTACTGTTGGGTATTGAGGAGGAGGATAATCAGGAAGATATTAATTGGTTATGCAGTAAAATTGTAAAATTAAGAATATTTAATGATGAAAATAATGTAATGAATTTATCAATAAATAATATTAATGGTGATATTTTGCTTATTAGCCAGTTTACATTACATGCCGGCACTAAAAAAGGAAATCGTCCTTCTTATATAAAAGCGGCAAAACCTGATTTTGCTATACCTATGTATGAAAAATTTATTAAACAATTAGAATTTGATTTGGGAAAACCTGTTCAAAAAGGAGAATTCGGAGCTTATATGGAAGTAGGTTTAATAAATGACGGACCTGTAACAATTATTATTGATTCAA
>JAIOSH010000241.1 GCA_021107685.1 Bacteroidales bacterium
TTACACAATTAGTTTCTCTTCCTGTAATTTTAAGGTAATAAATACCTTTTGCATATTCACTTAAATCAATTTTATTAGAATAATTATCATTTATAGCGATATTGGCTTCTTCATATATTATTTCGTTTAATGAATTAATTATTCTTATATTAACAATATCATTGTTTTCAAGGTTTATTTTCAATGTAAAGCTGCCGGTATTAGGATTCGGGAAAATTTCTATGCCGGTATTATCAGAAATATCATTAATTCCGACACAACCATCCACATAAATTGTTTCTTCTGCAAAATTCTCACAGCCATATTGGTCAATATAAGTATAAGTGATAATATGCGTTCCGATACCTGCTACAGCCGGGTCAAACCAGCCATTGGTTACACCTGTTCCTGTATAAGTACCACCTACAGGAAGCCCGCCTGTTAATTCAAACGGAGGATCATCCAGGCATACATCTTCAAAAGGATCCAGTGTAACATTAGGTAAAGGATGAACAGTAATAACAAGTCCGTTGGAATACGGACCATCGCCGCAAACATTAGTACCAAGAACTTTTATTGTTGCACTTCCTGAAAAAGTATCATCCCAATTAACAGTTGCATTAGTTCCTGCTCCTGTTATTGTACCTGCATTACTAGGTTCAATACTCCATGAATAAGAGGTTGCACCTGTTACCCCGCTTGTGCTATAACTTGTATTAGAGCCGTTTTCACATAAGGAAGTAGGACCTGATGGTGTACCTGCTTGACCGGGTACCTCATCTACAGTTATATAATCTGTAACAGTCAGAGTATCAATATCAACACCATCACTAACTATTAATGTAACATCATAAGAACCTACAGTATTGTATGTAACAGATGGGTTTTCCTGAGTTGAAGAAGACGGATTACCACCCGGGAAGCTCCAATCCCAGGATATTACTTGTCCTGAAGACATATCTATGAAATCAACTGTTTCACCTTCGCAAATATCAGTAGCATTTGAAGAAAAAGAAGCATTCAATGTTGTAGAAATACCGAGGAAATCCAGGTATTCAGCCATTAATTCTTCTTTTGTAGATGGTGATGTTCCATCATTAAGTCCACCGAATTCGTGGGATGTACCAATAGTTTTGTAAGTTCCAGCATCATAAGCCACACCAGTACCATAATTAGGTGATTGATTTTTAAATATCATAAATGCAGGAGAAATAGGGTTAATACGGTCAATCCAGCTACTTTCCCCTGAATATATAAAGCTCATGCCTTCGGTAAAAGTACCTGTTTGTCCTAGTATTGTTCCCAAATCATCTGATCCGTCAGCAACAGGATTAATATTAAACATAGGATGAACGGCAGTCTGGTCATCAAAATACCATGTATCCCCTCCTTCCATGTATAATGAACCGCCATTATTCAGGAAACCTGCCAGAGCCTGACCTTGTGATGATGATAATACATGGTTTGAGCTATAAATTCCGAGACATACAAATATAGTGGAATATAAATCCGGATCGGTTGGGAATGAAGTAGTATATTCAATAGACACACCTAAATTTTGTATAACAGTCTCCATATCAGGACCTGAACTGGTATTTGGGTCAAGGTCAACAATAATAACAGGGATTTGGCCTACAACAAAATTCATTTCAAAATGATTTGTATAAGTTCCGTTATTTGAACTTACATCAAGATCAATCATAACATTTTGTCCGCAGGGTGTTGATGCATCTGCTGTAATAGTATAAGTCCCGTCAGCAGTTTCACCTTGCTGGATATTTCCAAAGTTTGCTGTGGAATTAACTATTGTAATATATGTAGAGCTTGCATCAATAATTCCTATAACATTTTCTGCGGTAATATCGCCATTATTACGTATTGTTACAATAATATCAACTGTTTCGCCCGGGTCAATTATCCCGTTTCCATTACCATTTGAATCATCAATATAATAATTATACAAAGCAAGATAAATTCCTGATACAGGTTCTAATGATTGCATTGCATCAAGGTCAAAACCTGCATCAGCAACATTAGCAGAACCATCACCATCATCTAGTATTTTTATAAATTGAGCTTCAATAAAACCTCCGGTAGCAAGATCAAATTCAGTTGTACCGGTTCCTGTTCCCAGGCTGACCCATGGACCATCCATTGTTTCTCCCGCATAACATGTATATCCTTCAGGAGAAGCATCACCTTCAATTACTCTAATATCCTCGTCGGGTCCGTCAACAATCGGATATTGCATATCTACCACTACCCAGCCGTTTTTACCAATGGAATAATTTATATTATCAGGATCTCCAATTATTGCAGGAGTATTTCCTTCATCAGCAGTATTATTATCCGGTATTTGTGAGCTGCAAATTTTATAAATATATTGTTCCTCCTGTGGTTGAAGCTGGAAATTTGTTACTGTTGAACTGTTAGCCGTTACTGTTACATTATCTATTGTCTGTGTTTCATAGCCATTAGCTACAATAGTCATTGAATAAGTGCCTGGCAAAACATATTTATGATAATCTCCGGCAGTCGGATCCGAATATGTAGGAAAATAATCATTAATAAATACGGCTGCTGCAACAGGGTTACTTGTATTAGCATCAGTTACAA
>JAIOSH010000063.1 GCA_021107685.1 Bacteroidales bacterium
AGAGCAAATTTATATTTTTTTTGATTTGTTAGTAGTAAAAAAATTATTTTAAAAAAATCAGGGTAACTTTTTTTTAAAAAAGGTATTAATTATTAAAGAACTTTCTGTAAACTTTAAATTATTTATTTTAAGATTTATAAAAGAAAAAGTAATATAATATTATTTCTCATTTATGACTTAAGGAAACAATCAATATATAAAAGTATTTTATGTCATTGCGGGGGAGTAATTGAAGTAATCTGTTGATATTAATTTTCAAACAGATTACTTCCCTCCACTCGCAATGGCACTTTAAATTAAATACAAAAGTCATGAAAAGACTATTTAAATTAAATATTTCAGGAAATTTCAAAAAATCGGGATTTAGGTTTTACACTATGCAAAAGGCTTATGAATATGGAGTTGCAGGTATAGTTAAATATGAGAATGGTGCAATTTATATTGAGGCAGAAGGAATAGAAGAACCTTTAACAAAATTTATTGCGTGGTGTAAGAAAGGTCCTATGGGATGTAAAGTATCTGATTTTAAAATAGAAACAGGCAAAATAAAAGACTATAAAGGATTTGAAATGCTAAAAAAAGATGTTGATACAGATACAGGTGAAAATCTAAAAAGGAAAAAATGGCTTAATTGGGTTTGAAATTACACAATTTCAACTCAATGGAAAAACTATGGGAAGTTAGATTTAACTTATTCAAATATTTTTGAGAGCCTGAAAATAAAAAGAGTACACCTTTTATCCCCCCTAAAACATTTCTGAACATCATAGATAGTTTGTACACCTTTTCAATATCCTGATATTCCCATAATAATATTTCTCCACGTAGCTTCTGATACATACTCCATTTGTTTTGAGGTATGAATAAAATATACCTGCTTCTGGACATTTTATCGTTATTGCGAAATAATGAACCGTCATTGCGAGGAATTAGGATTGGTTGGCAGCGAGGGTTCCGAAGCAATCTGTTTATATAAAACATAAATCAAAACATAAACAGATTGCCACAGCATTCCATCCCACAAGACCAACCGGTAGATGCTTCGCAATGACGGTTTATTATTTTCGCATCTTATCTAAGCTGTTCTTTAAACGAATTCCTATTTTATTTAACATGTATTTCACAGGGTAAACCGGAAATTTTATAAAAAAGAAAATCCTTTGCATTTCAAAATAAAATGTTAAATTTGTATTTTTCGTTTATCAATACTTATCCGTTCTAATTAAAATAGATTAATAACTTTAAGAATTAATTATCATGAAGAATTATTACGTTGTATTATGTTTTCTAACGTTGGGCTTTTTATTTACAGAAATCAATGCTCAACAAAGTTATACTGTTAAAAGAGGTGAACGGCCTTCCATTGACTTGCAGGCTTTACCCGTTGATACTTATGAAAAAGGGATTTTAAAAATTAAACTTGATGAATCATTTACAAACCAAATGGATAATAATTCGGTTATTGTGGATAAAAATGGAACTGTCCGTTTTAATATCTCTAATATTGATCAGTTGAATCAACAATATGGTGCAAAGAATTTCAAAAAATTATTTGAATGTAAAGCTTTTTCACCAAAATTTTCCGAAAGGCATCGTGCATGGGGATTTCATCTTTGGTACACCTTGTATTTTGATGAAAAAACCGATATTAAGAAACTAATTACTGCTTATGAAAATCTCGCTGAAGTTACCATTGCAGAGCCTGAATATAAAAAAGAAATAATTGCTTCCGAACCGATAAGCTCCCAAACAAAAATTATGGGTGATGATCCGGTATCACCTCCGGTAGATTGGACTCCCGATGACCCCTCATACAATCTGCAGTGGCATTATCATAATACGGGACAACAAAGCGGTACTCCCGATGCGGATATTGATCTGCCGGAAGCCTGGGATATAGAAAAGGGAAATTCAAGTGTTATCGTTTGTATTGAAGATGGTGGAGTACAGTATGACCACCCGGATTTATCGGATAATATGTGGTCGGGTTTAGGCTGGGATTTTGTTAATAATGATGCGACAATTGAGCCTCATTATCATGGAACGCATGTTGCCGGAACAGTTGCCGCTGAAACTAACAATGGAACCGGTGTTTCAGGTGTTGCCGGTGGTTCGGGCGAAAATGACGGAGTAAGATTAATGTCGTGCCAGGTTTTTGAAGGTGCTTCCAGCGGAGGTTTTCATTTGGCACCAATTTATGCGGCTGATAATGGTGCATGTATTTCCCAAAACAGTTGGACCTATACATCACCGGATTCATACGATCAGTCAGTATTGGATGCTATTGATTATTTTAATGCAAATGGTGGAGGTAGTGCAATGCTAAATGGAGGAATAACAATTTATGCGGCTGCCAATTACAATTCTTCCAGCCATTATTATCCTGCCTATTACTCAGGTACTTTTTCAGTTGCAGCCACAAATAACCAGGATATTAAGTCATATTATTCCAATTATGGAACATGGGTTGATATTTCTGCTCCGGGAGGAGAAACTAATTCAGTAACCGCACGAGGTGTTTACAGCACAGATATCGGAAGTTCATATCAGTTTCTTCAGGGAACATCAATGGCTTGCCCTCATACTTCGGGTGTAGCCGGTTTGATCGTTTCCTTAGCTTATGGCATTTTAACACCAACTGACGTTGCCAATATTATTAGTAGTACAACAGATGATCATTATGGGGTGAATCTGGGCTATATCGGACAACTTGGAACAGGGCGACTGAATGCATACCAGGCTTTGTTAGAAACACAAAATTATATGTCGGGTGTATTAAATCCACAAACTTTTACAGCAACACCTGTCAGTTCAAGTCAGATAAACCTTGCCTGGACAAAAAATACGAGCAACAATGATGTTATGGTCGTTTGGTCATTAAGCTCTACCATTGGCGCTCCGGTTGACGGAGTTACATATACAGCTGGGCAAACCATTCCCGGAGGAGGTACTGTATTGTACAGGGGAAGCAACACATCTTACAATCATATAAGTCTGAATGCAGCAACAACTTATTTTTATAAAGCATTTTCATACAATGCCGGCAATGAGTATTCCAGCGGCAAATCTGCTAATGCTACTACTTTTTGTGATGCAATATCTTCATTGCCTTTTACTGAAGATTTTTCAGGTGGAACTTTACCCGTGTGCTGGGAAAATATTGACAATGTTGGAAACGGACAAATCTGGCAATTCAATAATCCGGGAGGGCGGACAATAAGTACTTCTTCTGCAGGTAATGGTTTTGCAATTTTGGATAGTGATAATTACGGCAGTGGCGACAATCAGGATGCAGACCTGGTAACTCCTTTGCTGGATCTTTCAGGGTATAGTACAGTCAATCTTTATTTTGAACATTATTTCATGTCTTATTCCGGTTCATCGGCAACCCTTTCTTATAGTATAAATGGCGGAACCTCATGGTTCACAATTCAAACATGGACATCAAGTACTAGTAATCCTGCTACATTTAATCAGGATTTAACCTCGCAGGTTGCAGGTCAGTTAAATGTTAAATTCCGATGGAAGTATGTAGGGTCTTATGGATGGTATTGGGCTGTTGATGATATTAGTATCACCGGTGCCGCACCAGGATTATGGACAGGAACTACTTCAACCGACTGGGGTACAACAACCAACTGGGATGATGGAAATATACCCGTAGCAAGTACTGATGTTATAATCCCAACATCACCTACAGGAGGAAATTTCCCTGAAACTAATACAGGAGGCGGAGCGGTATGTAATAATCTTACGATAGAATCAGGGGCACGTCTAAATATTCCTTCGAACAATACCTTAACTGTTAACGGTACTTTAACCAATAATGCCGGAGTTTCAGGCCTTGTAATTAAGTCAACGGCTAATAATGCAACCGGATCACTGATTCATTCAACCGGTGGTGTGAATGCCACAGTTGAAAAATATTTGACAGATATGCAATGGCATTTTATCGGTATTCCGGTTGAAGGTGAATTTGCCGGAGTATTTCATCTTCCCGGAGGGCACTCTGATATTTATCTGCGTACTCACATTGAGGCAACCAATACCTGGGGTGTATATATTGTTCCTGTTACTACACCGCTTGCTTTAGGGCGGGGTTACGAAACATGGGTCGGAGACCGGGCCGGATTCCACCAGCCGGAAACAATTAAATTTACAGGTTTGCTTAATACAGGTGATCATACAACAGGTTCGGGCGGTTTTTATGGTTTGGAATATACCTCAGGACGTGGTTTAAATTTAATATCAAATCCATATCCTTCTGCTCTTGAAGCTGATATTGATATCTGGACGAAAACAAATATTGACAACTCTGTATGGATTTGGGATGATGCAAGCGGAAATTATGTTTACTGGAATGGAACTGATG
>JAIOSH010000005.1 GCA_021107685.1 Bacteroidales bacterium
TTAGTCATAAGTACTTATACACAAATTCTTTATCATATAGTTTTTGCCAGAAAAAACCATGAAAATCCCATGATGAATATATCAGTTTGTTAAAAGAACATGGGATAGAATTTAATGAGAAGTATTTATTTTGATTTATTGAACCCCGTTGGGGTTACTGATATGGTTTTCACCTTGTAACCTTATGTTTCACATAAGGCTATTCATGTTTAACCACTTCGTGGTTTAATATTACAAATGATATGTTACTCAATTATCAAAGGGTTTAGCAATAAAATACATCCCCCTTCTTGCAATTACATACATGGCATTACACGACCAAAAGCTTCCCCCAGCACATCAAAATATTATTTAGCCACAAAAGCCCATAGATATTTATCTAAAGGCTTTGTAATTAACACATTAAATATATAATAATTTTAGTTCTACTGCAATTTTAGTGGTAAATTATAATTTTATGTTTCGACTCCGCTCAACATACAAAACAAATGAATGATTTTAACATGAGTGTGTACATTGAGCGTAGTCGAAATGTAACGCAGTTATTGGCATTTTCTTGCAAATACTACTTATGGTTTTATTTATAGTTGCAAGTAATTATCTGTTTACCGGCGAACTAACATCATTTAACTGCTTTTCAGGTATTTTTTCAGTAGGTTGTGCAACAACTTTACCCTTGATTTTTAATATAACCGGAGATGTTTTAGCATTGGAAGTAACTGTTACATTTTTATTTATAATGCCAAGCCTTTTTGTATCATATTTTACTTTTATGGTATCTGATCTGCCGGGAAGAATAGGATTCTTTGGCCATTTTGGCACAGTACAACCGCAGGATGAGCGTACTTTTGAAAGTATTAACGGTTCTTTCCCTGTATTAGAAAAAATAAATATACATTTTCCGTCCCCAAATTTATTGATTGTTCCATAATCATGTATTAATTTGTCAAACTCAATTTCAGGTGCATTTGGATTATCGCTGATTTTTTTTTCTATTTTAATATTCTCATCTTTTTGGGGTTTTACTTTATTAGTAACCTGGGCATTAATTATAAAAGAAGTAAAAATTAAGATGCTAAGTGTTATAATTATTTTTTTCATTTTTATATAATTTTATTATTTAAACTACAAAAGTAAAAAAAAATTATAGGTAACAAGAAGAATTTAATTTTTTTTTATATTTTTACATAACTTTTAACCTGAATTATTCGTATGTTTATTATAAACCACTGTAATAATTCAGGTTAACCCCGACTTAGAAAAGCTTATATTTTAAAAGCGGAGCGCATTAAAAAATTAGCTTTTCTTAGTCGTCAGATTAATTCAGGATTCTGCCTTTTAAGTTTATGAATTAATCGGGTTAAAACAAATAAATTTATTTTATAAAATTTTTTAAAATTATTATTATGACAAAAAAATCAATCTTATTTTTTTTATCGGGAATTTTTATAATTTCATGTACAAATTCCATATCAAAATCAAATTCCGAATCAAACTCAAAAACAGAATCTAAAATGCAATCAGAAACAACAAAAGGGTCATTTGCAGGTCCTCCAACTATTGTTTATAAAACAAAGGCAGATTATTTTAATCTTGTTCCTGTAATTTTATCAGAAGACAAAACAGATATTGTTAATTATCCTTCTATCAAAGATGTATATTACAAAGGCGAATTAGCTTATCCAACAAGGCTAAGCAAAGGATATTTGCTGGATAACAGGGGTGTTGGTGAAAACGTAGCATTTCTGAATATTTCTTATGAAGATTATAGTAAATTAAGCAAAACACCATCAAAGGAAGAATTAATGAAAATGATATTAGATGATGAACCTTTAACTGAAATTTATAATTGCGGCAGCAAATTCAAGTATAAAAACTTAATTGAAGATATAAATGAATTGATAGAAAATGATAAATTGAAAGATTGCAAAAATCTTAAATAGTTTTAATTAGTGCTTGCACGAAAACTATTCAAAACTGTCATTTCGAGTGGAGCGAGAAATCTCATGCCCTGACATACAGATTGATGGAGATTTCTCCCTTCGGTCGAAATGACAAGAAGCAACGTTTTCGTTCAGGTACTAATTACAACGTGAAATTATAAAATTAATGTTTACTCAGGCAAAAAAGTTTGGTACATTTTCAGGTGTATTTACCCCTTCAATCTTAACCATCCTTGGCGTTATAATGTATATGCGTTTGGGTTGGGTTGTCGGTGAAGCAGGATTGATAGGAACAATAGGAATTATTGTTATTGCTCATATAATTTCCGTTTCAACAGGTTTGAGTATATCTTCTATTGCTACTGATAAAAAAATAAAAACAGGTGGTATTTATTACATATTATCCCGTAGCCTCGGCTTACCAATGGGAGGTTCAATAGGTATTACAATTTTTATCGGAACAGCTTTAAGTATTTCCTTATATGTCATTGGTTTTTGCGAAAACTTTTTAGGTATTGAGGCTATCAGGAATTTCCTGGGGCTTGGTACTTCAATTAATGATTACCGTCTTATCGGAACATTTATTATCATATTATTAGTAATTATAGCATTTATCAGTACTTCATTAGCTATTAAAGCCCAATTTCTTATTTTAGGAGCTATTGCACTCTCGTTAATTTCAATCTTTACAGGGTTTTTTTTAAATCCGGAATTTCACCCTGATACTGTTTCAATGTCTATGCAGGGGGGTGTATCATTGGAGATCGTTTTTGCTGTTTTTTTCCCGGCTGTAACAGGATTTACAGCAGGAGTAGCTATGTCGGGCGACCTGAAAGACCCAAAAAGATCCATACCTGTTGGTACACTTGTTTCTATTCTCGTTGGTTTTGTCATATATATAACTCTTGCTATTGGACTTGCCTATTTTGTTAACCGTGATTTATTACTCGGCGATAAGAATTTTTTAATGAAAATAGCATGGTTTTCTCCTTTGGTAGTAGCAGGAATATGGGGTGCTACTTTATCTTCAGCATTGGGCGGTATTTTGGGAGGTCCTAGAATACTTCAGGCAATATCAAAAGATAAGATTACTCCAAAAATTTTCGGAAAAGGATTTGGCGAAAGTAATGAACCCCGTAATGCTCTGATATTTACTTTTCTTTTAGCAGAAGCAGGTATTTTAATTGGTGAACTGAATGTAATTGCACGTATTGTATCAATGTTTTATATAGCTGCTTATGGGTTTATTAATTTATCTTATGCTCTGGAAAGCTGGGCAAGTTCGGATTTCAGACCGGGCTTTAGAATTCCGAAATGGATAGGAATACTCGGGTTTTTAGCTTGTTTCGGTGTTATGTTCAGGATTGACACAATTGCTATGTTTCTATCACTGATAATTATGTTGGGCATATATTTTATTTTAAAAAAGAAAGAACTCCAGCTTGATCTTGGTGATGTATGGCAAAGTGTATGGTCTTCTCTAATTCGTACTTTATTGCATAAAATTGATATGAAAGAACTGGAAGAACGTAACTGGCGTCCTAGCATAATTCTTTTTAGTGAAAGCACATCTGCTCGCCCGTATTTAATTCAATTTGGAGAGGATTTAGTAGGTAAGCATGGATTCTTATCAAATTTTGATTTAATTGAAAATAAAACAGCAGATATTCTTTTCTCAAAACACCAACAATCGTTAATTTCAGAAGATTCCGTAAAATATAAAGGTGTTTTTACAAGAAAACAATCCTGTAAAAATTTTTACGAAGGTGTTGAAATGATAGCACGTACTTATGGATTTTCAGGAGTAGAACCTAATACTGTATTATTGAGCTGGGCGCGACAAAGTGAAAACCCTGTTCGTTTTACAAAAATGGTGAAAATGCTAACCGACCTTGACCTTAATGTTTTAATGATAGACTATGACCAAAAACTTGGTTTCGGGGAGAAAAAAACTATTGATATATGGTGGCAGGGAGGTAGTAATAATGGAAATCTATCTTTATATCTTGTAAAATTTATTTGGCTATCTGAGAACTGGCGAAATGCCAATGCTCGTCTTTTGATTGTTAACCCTGTAAATGAAGAAAAAGAAAGAATTAAAAGAGAAGCTGATAATGCCCTTGATAAGCTTCGTATTAAAGCTGATGTTAAAATAATTAATAATCAATTTGAACAAAAATCTTTTTACGAAATAATTAAAATTCAATCTATTAATTCCGACCTTATTTTTTTAGGAATACCTGATATTGAAACCGGTAAAGAACAGGAATTTGTTGACAAAATAAATTATTTATGTAAAAATCCCGGGACTGTAATTTTAATAAGAGCTTCATCTTATTTTAAAGAATTACAAATTGCAGTTAAACAAGATTCGGTTTTAAAACAAACACATATTCATAAGAAAATTGATATGAAAATTACTGAAAAAAAAGACATAGCTGTTGTTTCTTATCCAAAGCATAGCTTAATTGCTAAACAGCTTAGAATATTATTTGATGACCTTATTGCAATTGTTAATGAATTTCAGCAAAATTATTTCCTGAATATCATT
The DNA here is from genome assembly GCA_021107685.1 of Bacteroidales bacterium. Classification (GTDB taxonomy): domain Bacteria; phylum Bacteroidota; class Bacteroidia; order Bacteroidales; family SMBSF39; genus SMBSF39. The sequence goes on from JAIOSH010000005.1 coordinate 4,495, forward strand.
AACCATAATAATAATTTAATTATTTCTATAAAAGAGGAAATCAATAAAAACTTTTCAAACTTAGAAAAAAAATGTAATAGTAACCAATCATTAAAGTCAAATTCAATTACAAAAATTAAAAATACTTTATTATTCCGTTTAAGAAAAGAAGTTGCAGAAAATCAAAATAAAACATTTGAAATACAACAAGATATATTATTGCAAGGGATTGAACATATTTTAATTGAAATTGAAAAAAGTATTAATAAATCTCCAAAATTCCTTATTAAGAACCTGCTTTTAGAAGATTTAAAATCCGTAAAAGAAGATAAATTATCTTTAAAAAGATTTAAATTTTTTAAAAGAATAAAAATTAAAATTACGCATAAGAAGAATGAAACTTCATATAAAATCAAATACCAAAAACTTATAAAATCATATCTGCCAATAAAATATTATCAATCAATATTTGAGATACTTAACAAATGGGGCTTAACAAGCTTTGAGTATATTATTGAATTTCAAAAATTAATAAAATCAATAACTGATAGCTTTTTATTATTGGAGACAAGAGCTGCCAGGAATAAATTATCTATTAAAACAGTAATTATAGAAAAAGAAAAAACCAATTTAATTATTAATAAAATTGAGCAACTTAATAAAAATTCCTTACAATCATTATATAATTTCTTTTTAAATGAAACAGCCGGCATTGTTCAACAAATAAGCAATGACCTTAATCATTTAAATACTAACAGATATATCAAAAATAAAGGCTCTGACAGTTTAAATAAAAAGATAAACAATATTCTTAAAGAAATACCTTACCAATGGTTTAAGAATCAATTGCTTTTTAATAATTCTACTTTGCTTGAAATATTACTTTTTTCATTTTGTTCTAAAATAAGAACAATATCTGATAATATTACCAAAGAAATTGACCGGAAAATTGAGAAAGATGCTTTAAATAATTATCATGACCTGAATTCTTATCTTAACAAATATATTAAAACATTAGAAAAAGAGCCTTTAACAGAATTTAATTTTTTATATAATACTAATGAACAGGATAATTTTATTATTTTTTGTCAGAATATTATTGATGCTACATTTAGAAAAATAAAATCAGCAGAAAGAATTTTTCCTGATACAATTGATATAATGAATGAAGAATCGCTTAATAATTTTATAGATGTTCAATTCAAGGGTGTTGAATTAGTTCATATATCTGTTTTGCGGCTTGCTGATTATTTAATACAGAGTGAATTTATTGAACCCATTCAGAAAAATATTAATAAATTAGCTGATGAATTACAAAAATCATATACTACAATTCAGGATATGGTTAGATATATTTCTTTCAGCACTTATAAAAATGATTCGGATATTTATACAAATGATAATGCAAACATAATAGTATTATTAAATGAACAAACAGGTAAAATCAATACCGAAATTGAAAATGTTAATGAATTAAGAATGCAAGCTCTTTATTTTATTAGTGAACGGTTACATACACTTGAAGATAAGCTTTCTCTAAGTTCATTTATTAAAAGTGCTGCAAATCTTAAACAATATATTAAAGAACAGGAAGTAAAAAGCAAATTATCCTTAATGAAAAATGTGATAAAAAAGAGTGATAATTTTTTTAAATATCAGGTTAATCAATTCTGGTATCGTCAGAGTAAGGGAATATTACTTGCTAACAGGTTAAAGGCTGCTGATTTATCAGAACATACAAGCGTCAACGAACTTTTAAACTTATCAAATGAGGTTTCAATCAATACAAAAATTCTTGATAAACTGCCTTTTTATTATAAGCAATTGTTTCTTCGCAAACAGTATTTCCTTAATGAATTTTGGGTTGGCAGAGAGCGTGAATTAGCAGGGGCTGAAAAAACAATTGACAGATATAAAATGGGATTTCTGGGTGGTATTATGGTTACAGGGGAATATAATTCAGGTAAAACATTTTTCTCTCAGTTTATTGCTAATAAATATTTTAACAATCCTAATATATATGTAATCCACCCGCCTTTTGCCGGTTCAATTGATATTAACGATTTTAAAAAATCTCTTGAAAATGCTTTGGAAATAAAAGGTTCTTATAAAAATATATTCAACAATATTAAACAAAACAGTATTATAATTATTGATGACCTTGAACTTTGGTGGGAGAAGAGTCAAAACGGATTTGATGTTATTGAAGATATTATTGGTTTAATTTCAGAATACAGTAATAAATGTTTATTTATTGTAAATACAAATATACATAGTTATAAATTGATTAATAAGATAAGAAAAATTGAGGATTGTTTTCTGAATAATATTGAATTAGAAGCTTTTAATGCTGAGCAATTAAA
>JAIOSH010000409.1 GCA_021107685.1 Bacteroidales bacterium
AACGGTCAAATTCTCAAAACAACTCCTAATCCGTTTAAAAACGAACTCACCATTGAATATTATCTTTTAAATAATTATGAAGCCTCTATTTATATTTATTCTTTAACAGGAAAACAAATTGGTCATATAAATGCAAACAACCAAAAAACGGGTTGGAATTCATGCACTTGGAAACCATCTGAAAGTAGCCAGGCAGAATTGACTGAAGGACTTAATTTTATCGTTCTGAAACAGGGAAGCGCAACGATTGTGCAAAAAGTAATTTACTCAAAATAATTTAACCCGTTGGTTAGGGAACCTACGGGTTTATCCTTTAAATTCTGTTATGATGAAACAAATTGCCTTAATTCTCGTATTATTTTTTACTCTTCAGCAAAGTTATTCCTATAACTGGGAAAGTTATGGTCCCGAAGGTATTAAAGCAAATAATCTATGTCTTTTCTGGCCGGATTATGGGCATGTATTAATTTGTTCCGATTCGGGGATGTTCCTGAACACAAATAGTAGGATGCTTTTATGGGAATACTTTGATTATCCGGCTAAAGATGCTACTCAACTGAACAATAACACAATTCTTTTTGTAGCAGGTAATGGAAGTTATTCCGATGGTATTTACAGCATAAACCTTCAGACTTATCAAATTGATGTTATACAGTATTGTATCAACCCGAATTTTATTAAATACTATGAACCCGGAGTGGTTTTTTATGTGGGATATGAAAATGGGTTATTAAAATCGGAAGATGGATTAAACTGGGAGGAAGTATCCTACTTTGCCGGAAAAAACTGTGTTGATATGGAATTTAATTATGACCATATTATTGTTAATGTTTCGGCGGATTTAACACATTTATATCTATCCGGTAATAGCGGTAGCAATTGGACTGAAGCCTCCGGTTGTCCGGGCTGGATTCGTAGTATGGCTTTTCATTACGGGGCAAATGTATATGGTATATTCCCTGATAATTCTTATTCTTCAGGTTTATGGTACTCCGATGACTACGGTAATAACTGGGAGAATGAGTTTTATTCGGTTAATATGAATACTATTTGTGATGTAGATGGTGAAAGTTTACTTATGATAGGATGGAAATATTCCGGTGATGAAGATGAATATGAAGGCATTGCTGTTTACGACCCTGATGATCCTCCACCGGGTTTAATTTTTTTAAATGAGGGCTTGCCTAATACTAACATTAATAAGATAAAGTATCAACCATTTATATGTACAGGGGCTTTAATATATGTTTGTACTGATGAAGGTGTTTATGTATGCGGAGATTATTTTGTCGGTATAAATGAACATTTTGCACAATATGGTTCTATTAATGTTTTCCCTAATCCGGTTATAGATAGAACAATTATTAAAGTAAACCTTCCTGATCTTATTGACAACGATAATTCAATTATAGTTTTAGACAACCACGGACAAAAAGTGGATGAAATAAAATTTGAAACTAATTCTTCTATAGAATTTGAGATTAAATGGAATAAAGGCGATTTACCAGCAGGAGTTTATTATCTTGTTATCAAAACCAAAAAAGAAACTCAATCTGAAAAGTTTATAATTCTTTAATTCAGGAAGATATGAAAAAAAGAAACATTCTACCCTTTATATTGATTATTTTCTTATCAAGTGTTTTGCATACAAAGGCTATTGAAAAATCTGATTTCCCTTCAGACAATAAAGACTCTACCTTTTTGGATATTGGCGTAGATAACATTTTTGTTGGCAGGCAGAAACAGTGTTATTTCAGGCTAAGAAAAATTACAGCAGTTGTGCGAAATCATGGAACCGAACCTGTATCTAATTTTGATATTTTAATTTACAGGAATGATATACTAATTACAACTTTGACAAAAACCACAATTCTTTATCCCGGAAATTTTTCTGACATAGTCTTTTTTCCTTATATATTTTTTTCAAATACTGATTCTACCTGTTTAAAAGTGTGTGTAATATTACCTAATGATGAAAATCCAAACAATGATTATTATGAAAAATCCTACCCCATGGTTATTGATTCTTCATTATGTAATCCGCAATACTCTCATGGTTGTAATTTTGGAGGTAGTATTTCACATATTGAAATGTCTTACTTATCAATAGATACAACTTGTTTTTATAATCTTAATTGGTATGAATCATATGATTATGCAACATATTGTGGAACCGTACATGCTTATGGCTATAGTGTAATAAAATTGATAGCTGAAACAGACAGTGTATATTTTTCCGGCTGGATTGATTTTAATGAAGACCATGATTTAACTGATAATGAAAAAGTAATAGATTGTGAGTTTTTGGAATTTGCAGGGCAGGAATATTCATTTGAGTTTGTAATACCTGAATGCGTTCAGGGTCAAAATATGAAAATAAGGATTCGCACATGTACAAACGAATGCCCCGATCATCCTTGTGCTTTATATTATTCCGGAGTAACACTTGATTTTTGGGTTTATAAAATGGGAGGAGCTTGCGGGTATGATGCCTCAGTTGATTCAATTTTAGTTCCTAACCCGGTAATAGAAGCATCAGAAATTATTCCCACGGCAATAGTAGGAAACCATAATTGTTCAAATCATAATGCATTTGGAACTGATATAAGAATATTAAAAGAAAATAATCTAATTTATTATTCCGATTATGAAGTTTCTCTTTGCCATAACAGTACCGAAATAGTTCAATTTAATCCGTGGTTGGCTGATACCGGTATATATGTTGTTAATGTTTGTGTTCATAGTGATTGGGTTAACTACCCTGAAGATAATTGCAAAGAAATTGAAGTAACAGTAGTTGATAAAAAAGTGCTTGTTTTAAAAGTTTTTCTTGAAGGTTGCTTTAATGGGATTTTAATGAATAATACCCTTTTTATTGAGGATGATATTCCATTAAACCAACCTTATTTCTCAGCACCTTGGAATTATTCAGGAACCGAATCAGTTGATTCAATTCCAAATTCCAATGTTATTGATTGGGTACTTGTAGAACTAAGAGATACAACTAATGTTGAATTTGCAACGGAGAACACAATTATTTCGTGTCAGGCAGCATTTTTGCTAAGGGATGGAACAATAACAGGGATTGATGGAAAAACTCCTTTGCTCTTTGATGTTGATATTTCTAACAATTTGTTTGTTGTAATTAAGCATAGAAATCACCTTGGGATAATATCATCAATACCTATCACAAGAAACAACGGCATATTTTACTATGATTTTACTTTAAGTAAAGATCAGGTATTTGGTGGCGAAAACGCTTGCAAAGAACTTGCACCTGGCATTTGGGGTATGATAGGAGGTGACGGAGATGCCAACAATCAGATAGGAAATGCCGATAAAAATGATGTTTGGGCAGTACAAGCCGGTACTTCGGGTTATCTGTCAGGTGATTTTACAATGGATGTACAAGTCAACAATACTGACAAAAACGACATCTGGGCACCGAATTGTGGTAAAGGAGGGCAAGTGCCTGATGAACAAAACAAAATAATATATAAATCTTACGTTCCCAGATAACAACTAAAAACACCTAATAGTGCAAGCGTCTGCTTGTGCCAGAGGGGATATTATACGGATTACGTTTTTTTTGTTAATGAATCTAAAGGAATGTTTGTTTATACTTTTTCCGTTTTTTTCACTAACGCCTGCATTATATAAGCGAACTAACATCAATTTTTATTCAGGCTTGTCTTTCTTGTCTTCTATTACTTCATACAGGAGTCCGCTATAATAAATTGTGAAAAGTGGGTTGCGTTTATCAATCCCGATTACCTATGTAAAGCCATGTGTGTTTTTATTTGGTTAGGGTTGTTTTCGTTTTTTCTTCTTCCACCCCTGACAAGGTTTTGAACCCTGTCAGGGGCATGGGTAAATAATATCATTCAAACAACCTTTTTTCTATTTTTATGACATTGATTTTTTGTTCGTGTAAAATCTTAAAATTTGACATATTGTCGAACCAGCCGAGAACAGTTTCGCGTTTCAGCTTGGTAGATTTTATAGAAATACAGCTTAAATATGAACCATCCCCATTCTGCTGAATGTTCCGTAAATCCGTGATGAACAGGGTTGTCATGTATATATACAATTAAAGTTTTAAAATATTTTTCGTTATCAACCAATTTTCTTTTAAAAGGTCTCTCGAATAATCCGCCATGTCTTCTATATCGTTTATTTATTGCCTGGGTGTAGGAGTTAAATAAATTGGAAAGTAATAAAAAAAATGCTTTAATAGTGCTGTGGGCATTGTTATGCGAACATCCCTTTGGAAGAAATTGAAAATTTAAAAATTTTTTATTATACTGCTTGTAAGAGTTGATTATAAGAAAAATATTTATTATCTTTTTTGATAACATGCATTTCTTCAAAAGGAATTTTGACTTTTTCTTTATGTAGATGTTGGATTTTTTTTCGTAAAATGCTTTTTGCCCTTGTAAGTTGTGATTTTGATGTATTATCTGAAATATTTAGCATTTTGCCGATTTCTTTATGTGTATATCCTTCAATTACATTTAAATTAAAAATTGTCCTGTAGCCATTAGGCAATTGTTGGATTATTTTTAATAATTCCTCTAATGACATCCTGTTAATAACATTCTCTTCCGAAACATTTGATATTTCAATATCATCAATATTTTTTTCTTTGGTGTATTTTAAATTTTTTCTATAATAATTTATAGCTGTATTGATTATTGTTCGCCTTATCCAGGCTTCTAATGAACCTTCATTTCTAAAATATTTCAAATTAGTAAAAACCCTGATAAATCCTTCCTGTAAAATATCATCGGCTTCCATTATATTTTTAGCAAAACGTAAGCAAATACCATACATTTTTGGTGAAAAATGATTATATAAAAGTTTCTGAGATATTGAATCGTTTTTCAGATATTTATCATTATTTATTTTATCAAGGTGCATTTAAATTGGTTGTATATTTCACTTAGATTTTTGTAATTTTTTTTCTAATTCAATAAGAAGTTTTTTAAAAGCAGCATTTTCTTCTTTTTTCTTTTTGATAAATTGTTCTATTTCTTTATCAAATTTTTCATTTTGTAATGGTTCATTTTGGGAGGAATTTTTCATAGATTAATTCTCAAAATTTAATTTTATTGCAAATTTTAAGAGATTAAAATGTTTTACAAAAAAATAATCCTTACAAAAACAATACAGATATAAAAACTTACCCATATAAAAATACTACAATGTTATTAAAATAGCTGAATAAGAAATTGTTAAGGATGGAAATATAAATGATTTATTTTATTCTATTTTTGTAAATAATTGATGTGATATGTTTAAAAAAACTACGAGATTTTATTCTATTTTGCCTGCACGAAAACTATTCAAAACTGTCATTTCATACAAAGGGAGAAATCTTTTTATTTACAAACCAATACATTGGAGATTTCTCCCTTCGGTCGAAATGACAATGAGAGTGACTTTATGAACTATCACTTAGATATTATTACCTTATTATAAAGGATTTATTATTTAAATAACGCCTAAATCTAACATAGAATAAGCTATTTTTAGGAAGCCGGCAATATTAGACCCTTTAACATAATCAATATATCCATCATCTTGTCTTCCATGTTTAACACACGAATCATGAATGTTTTTCATTATATGCTGAAGTCTTTCATTTACTTCAGAAGCAGGCCAATTCAGTTTCATTGAATTTTGTGACATTTCAAGTCCGGAAGTAGCAACACCGCCGGCATTGACTGCTTTACCAGGTCCGAATAAAATTTTACTTTCCTGGAATACTTCAATAGCTTCAGGAGTTGAAGGCATATTAGCACCCTCAGCTACACACATACAACCGTTTTTAACCAAATTTTCAGCATCTTCTTTATTTAGTTCATTTTGAGTAGCACAAGGTAAGGCTACATCACATTTTACTTCCCATGGGCGTTTACCCTGATGAAATTGAGCATTTGGAAATTCATAAGAATAAGGTTTTACAATATCCTGATTAGATGCTCTTAATTCAAGCATATAATCAACCTTTTCGCCTGTTATTCCTTCGGGGTCATAAATATATCCGTCAGGTCCTGAAAGTGTAACAACTTTACCTCCCAGTTCATTAACTTTTTGCACTGCTCCCCATGCCACATTTCCAAAACCGGAAACAGCAAATGTTTTACCTTTTATTGATTCATTTTTGGTTTGTAACATTGCTTCAGTAAAATAAACCGCACCAAAGCCTGTTGCTTCCGGTCTTATAAGGCTACCACCCCAATTCAAGCCTTTTCCTGTTAAAACACCTTTATGTTCGCGAGTCAGTTTTTTGTACATGCCATATAAATAGCCTATTTCTCTACCGCCAACTCCAATATCACCGGCTGGAACATCAGTATCGGCACCAATAATTTTCCAAAGTTCAAGCATAAATGACTGGCAGAATCTCATAATTTCGGCATTGGATTTACCTTTCGGGTCAAAGTCGGAACCGCCTTTACCACCTCCCATCGGAAGTGTTGTTAAGCTGTTTTTAAATATTTGTTCAAACCCTAAGAATTTTAAAATACTTAAATTCACACTTGGGTGAAAACGCAAACCGCCTTTATACGGACCAATAGCATTATTAAACTGAATCCTGTAACCGATGTTTACATGAACATTCCCAGAATCATCAACCCATGGTACCTTAAAGGTAAATATACGATCGGGTTCAATAATTCGTTCGATAATCCCTTCCGATTCAAATTGAGGGTTTTCATTAACCACTTCTTCAATTGATTCTAAAACTTCCCGAACAGCTTGCAGATATTCTGATTCGCCGGGATGCTTTTTTTCAAGCTCAAATATTAATTTTTCTAAATTCATTTTATATGTTATTTAATTGATAATAAATATTTTAAAAAAAAATTGTTTAAATTTTTGGCAAATTTATATTATTTAAATATGATAGATTATATTTTTTATAAAAATATTTATTTTATACTAATAATATCTACTGTCATATTTATTTTTATAAAAAAAATTAGAACTACTTTTGCGAATTAAATAATAAAAATTATGAACAGGCAGGAACGAATAAAACATTTGATAGAGCTACGCAAAAAAGCAAGATTAGGTGGAGGTGAAAAAAGGATAGAATCACAGCATAAAAAAGGGAAATACACTGCACGGGAACGCATAGAAATGATACTTGATGAAGGCAGTTTTGAGGAGTTCGATATGTTTGTAACCCACAGGAGTCATGAATTTGGCTTGGAAAAACAACATTATTTGTCTGATGGAGTCATTACCGGTCATGGTACTATTGATGGCAGGGTAGTTTATATTTTTTCCCAGGATTTTACTGTTTTTGGAGGATCATTATCCGAAACCTTTGCACAAAAAGTTTGTAAGGTGATGGATCAGGCAATGAAAGTCGGTGCTCCATTGATTGGGATAAACGATAGCGGAGGAGCCAGAATACAGGAAGGAGTGAAAAGCTTAGCAGGCTATGCTGAGATATTTAAAAGAAACATAATGGCATCGGGAGTGATCCCCCAGATATCTGCAATATTCGGACCTTGTGCGGGTGGAGCTGTTTATTCTCCGGCACTTACCGATGTTGTGATAATGAGCGACAAAACAAGCTATATGTTTGTTACAGGCCCTAAAGTTACCAAAACGGTTACAGGAGAGGAAATTTCAACAGAGGATTTGGGAGGTGCATCAATCCATGCATCAAAATCAGGAGTAACTCATTTTAAAGCTGAAAATGAGGAAGAAGGATTCATGCTTATCAGGAAGATCATGGAATATATTCCGCAAAATAATCTTGAAGATCCGCCTGTTACCGAATGCCATGATCCAATAGACAGGCTTGAAGATACATTGAATGAAATTATTCCTGAAAATGAGCATCAGCCTTATGATGTTAAAGATATTATTTATAACATAGTTGACAATCAGGAATTTCTTGAATTTCACAGGCATTACGCAAGAAATATTGTGGTAGGTTTTGCAAAATTCAATGGAATCCCTTGCGGTATTGTAGCTAACCAACCCAATTTTCTTGCAGGTGTTCTGGATACTGATGCTTCGAGAAAAGCAGCACGCTTTGTACGTTTTTGTGATGCCTTCAATATTCCAATAGTTACTTTGGTTGATGTGCCGGGATTTTTACCCGGAAGCATACAGGAATACGGAGGTATTATTATTCACGGAGCAAAATTATTATTTGCTTATGGTGAAGCTACAGTTCCGAAGATTACTGTTACACTGAGGAAATCTTATGGAGGTGCACATGATGTTATGGGTTCAAAACAATTACGCGCAGATATCAATTATGCCTGGCCCTCTGCAGAAATAGCAGTAATGGGACCTAAAGGTGCTATTGAAGTATTGGAAGGAAAAGTCATTAGTCAGATGAAGGATCCTAATGAAATATCAAAATATATTGCAGAAAAAGAAAAAGAATACAGGGAAAAATTTGCTAATCCTTATGAAGCTGCAAGGTATGGATATATTGATGACGTAATTGAGCCGAGAAATACAAGATTCAGAATTATCAGGGCTTTGCAGACACTCTCTACTAAAAAAGATAAAAATCCTCCTAAAAAACATTCGAATATTCCATTATAAACCTTATTTACGATGATAATTAATACTATTTCTTTTGATTTTTCAGCTATTACAGGATTTGAAATTATTGTTGCTGTTGTTGGATATGTAATTGTTTTCTCTGCATTAGTGATAATGTATTATGTTTATAACAATATTCCAAAGCTAATCAATATTAAAATCAGGCAAAGGTTAGAAAAAGAAGGCAAGTATAAAATTTCGGAAAATGAAGAACTACACATTCCAGGCGATGTGAACGCTGCAATTAGTATGGCTTTGTATTTATATTTTAATGAACTTCACGATAAAGAAAGCAACATAATTACTATAAAAAAAGTTTCAAAGCAATATTCACCATGGAGTTCAAAAATTTATGGATTAAATGAATAATAACTAATCGGAGTACTTAAAGTGAACTAAAGTTTAAAGTGCCTAAAGTTATATAAAATGGATAATAAAGAATTTGGAAAGCAATTAGAAAGAAGGACAAAAAAATTTGCAATTAGAATTATTAAGTTATCAACTTCATTACCTAATACACCTGAAGGTAAGGTAATAAGATATCAGATTACAAAATCGGGGACAAGTATTGGTGCAAACTACAGAGAAGCAAACCGATCAAGAAGTAAAGTAGATTTTACAAATAAAATTAAGATATGTGAAAGTGAAGCAAGTGAAACAAGTTATTGGATTGAGATAATAGTTGAATTAAACTGGGTTGAATCGAAAAAAATTCAGTTGATTATGGCTGAAGCGAATGAAATACTTGCTGTTTTCACTTCAATTGGTATGAAACTTAAGCTTTAGATTTTTTACACTGAGCGTGCACATTGAGCGAAGCCGAAATGTAGGCACTCTAAACTTTTGGTATTTTAAGCACTCTGAACTTTAGGCATTTTAGGCACTCTATACTTTAGGCATTTTAGGCACTTTAAACTTTAGGCACTCATTAATAAAAACGAATAATATATAGATGAAACAGTTCAAATTTACAATAAAGGGACATAATTACGATGTTGAGTTACAGAAATATGAAGATAACATTGCTGAAATTGAAGTTAACGGAACTCAATACATTGTTGAGGTTCATACGGATATAATACAGCACAAAACTCCAAAGTTAGTGCGGACTGCTGTTCCTCAACCAACAAGAAGCGAGACAAAAATCAAAAAAAGAATAACAACTAATGTTTATACAATAAAAGCCCCATTGCCGGGGAATATAATTCAGATTTTTGCCAAAGAAGGAGATACTGTGAAGACCGGGGATAAGCTGCTTATTTATGAAGCTATGAAGATGGAAAACAATATCCTTGCTGAAAAAGACGGGCAAATCAAATTGATAAAAGTAGCTCCGGGAGAAAGTGTTTTGCAGGGTGATGTATTAATTGAAATGGTTTAAAAAAATGAAAAGATTATTTACCATTATCGGAATAATTGCAATACTGTTTTATATTTCGACAGCTTTTATTAATGTCGATAAACAGGAAAACAGCAATAATGAAAAAGAAACCACCGAAGTTGTATCAGAGAAATCATCAACACAGGATACCCAAAGCGAATCGGCAGCAAGAAAAGGAATAAGTCGCTTTTTTGATTATTCCGGTTTTAGAAATGCAACACCCGGTCATTTATTAATGCTACTTGTCGGATTGTTTTTTATTTTTCTTGCAATAAAATACGATTATGAACCGCTTTTGTTAATCCCTATTGGAGTGGGTATTTTAATCGGGAATATTCCCTTTATGTTGAATGCAGGGTTAAAGTTAGGAATTTATGAAGAAGGCTCTGTGATGTCCTACCTGTACTTTGGGGTTACTCAGGGAATTTATCCACCGCTGATTTTTCTCGGTATAGGGGCTATGACTGACTTTTCGTCCCTTATTTCAAATCCGAGGTTAATGCTCTTGGGAGCTGCAGCACAGGTTGGAATATTCCTGACATTTCTCGGTGCTCTAATACTTGGGTTCAGGGCACCTGAAGCGGGTGCAATAGGAATTATCGGCGGAGCTGACGGGCCGACTGCTATTTTCCTATCGTCAAAATTAGCAAACGGAATAAATATATTACCAGACGGTACAACAGTTAAAAACCTGATTGGACCTATCGCTATTGCTGCTTATTCATATATGGCGCTGGTTCCTGTTATCCAGCCCCCAATCATGAAATTGCTTACAACAAAAAAGGAACGCATAATCCGCATGAAACCACCAAGGACAGTTTCCAAGCTCGAAAAAATGCTTTTCCCAATTATAGGTTTATTATTAACTGCTTTTATTTCCCCGAGTTCTTTACCTCTGCTCGGCATGTTGTTTTTTGGAAATATTTTAAAAGAAAGTGGTGTTACAAAAAGATTGGCTGACACTGCAAGGACATCATTGATAGATATCGTAACAATTATTTTAGGATTGACAATCGGAGCTTCTACTCAGGCTGACGTATTTTTAACTGAACAATCAATGTTGATATTTATTTTGGGAGCAATCTCTTTTATGATAGCAACGGCAGGGGGAATTATTTTTGCCAAGGTGATGAATTTATTTTTAGCAAATGATAACAAAATCAATCCTTTAGTAGGAGCTGCGGGCGTGTCGGCTGTTCCCGACAGTGCCAGGGTAGTTCAAAATGAAGGATTAAAAGCTGACCCCTCAAATCATTTGCTGATGCACGCAATGGCTCCTAATGTTGCAGGTGTCATCGGGTCGGCAGTGGCAGCAGGTATTTTGCTGAGCTTCTTGCTATAAGTTAATCATTCGGAATTACTGATGTCTGATGTTAGGAATATTCCTCCTTAAATATCACACCTAAATTCTTCTTCGCATCAATTAATATTTTTAAAGGATTTTCAAATCTGATGTGCCTTATAAATTCATCTTCATAATGTGAACCGAATTTTGATAAATAATCCAAATCGTAATAACCATCATTAATGAA
>JAIOSH010000235.1 GCA_021107685.1 Bacteroidales bacterium
AATAGCAAAGCTATTATTCCACAGGGTAAACCTGTGGCTATTCACGTTTAACCACTTCGTGGTTTGATATTGCAAATGCTATATTACTATATTCAAAAAGGGTTTAGCAATAAAATATAAGCTCCTTATTGCTATTACAAGTAAAGGAATTGTCCGACCAAAATATTTCCCCAGCACCTCAAAATATTATTTAGCCGAAAACAGGAATTGATTAATAAAATGATTAGTTACAAAATTTTTTATATATTTGCATCAAATAAAATTCAACACTTATGAAAAAATCATTACTTTTAATTTTAGCAATGGGTATATTTTGTTCTTTAAATGCCCAGTATAAGTTGGTCAGTATTCGTGATCACTTAGAAAATAAAAAAGTTAAAGTTCAGGAACTCACACCCTCACCCAGCGGTAGCGGTTCAACATATACAATTGTCGGGCAAAAGTTTGATGAAGCTATTATCGGGCAAAGCACTTATGATGTGCAAACCTATGGCTCGCTCCAGAAAAGAATGTATGCCTATCCGGATGGTACGATAGGTGCAATATGGATGATGGCATTTGAAGAACCGGATTGGCCGGACAGGGGAACAGGATATAATTTTTATGACGGAAATAATTGGGGTGTTTATCCAACCGGACGTCTTGAAACAGTACGTACAGGTTATCCCTGTTATACCCCTTTCGGAGCAAACGGTGAAATCACAGTATCCCACTATCTTGAGGATCCATACTGGGGATTAGCATTCAATAAAAGAGAAGAAAAAGGTACAGGGACCTGGGAAGAGTTTTATTTATCAGGACCTACTGATATAGGAATTGTTTGGCCTGCATTAATAACCAATGGTACGGATAACACTAACATTCACATCCTTGCACTTTCTTATGGTAGTATTTACATGGGACAGGATGGTGCATTGCTGTATTATCGTTCTCTTGACGGTGGAAATAACTGGGATATTCAGCATCATTTTTTCAATGAACTCGGACCTGATTATTTTGTAAATGTCGGTGCTGATGAATATTCATGGGCACAACCAAGAGGCGAAACTTTAGCCTTTTCCGTAGGATTTAGCCACCAAACCGGATATATAATGAAGTCATATGATAACGGAGATACATGGGAACAAATTCTTGCTTATGAAAATCCCTACACTCCTTATACCGGTGGTGCAACACCAACATTTGGCGGTGGTGACGGCTCACAGGCAATAGCACTTGACTCTGATGGCAATGCACATATTGCCTTTGGTAGAATGCGTCATGTTTATGATGAAGAAGGCACATTATATTATTATCCTGCAACCGAAGGAATGATCTATTGGAATGAAACAATGGCTCCTTTGGACACTACTATTATCAGTTCATATACACTGGATTTCCTGATAGCAAACGGCAACCTTATCGGATGGGCAATCCCTTCTCAGGGAGATTCTACGATTATTAATTTTGGTACATATTCTGCTTCTCTAACAAGCTTTCCTCAAATAAATATTGACAACAATGATAAAATTTTGGCTTTATGGTCGGGTGTAGCACCAGGCTATACTAACGGAGCAATGAACTACAGGCATATTTGCGGAAGGGCTTCTATTGATGGAGGAGCAACATGGGAGCCAATAAAAGATTTTAATACCGACTTGCAATACATTTTCTCTGAATGTGTTTATCCCGCTATGTCTCCTGCATTTACAGAAAATAATTTCCATTTCGTTTTCCAGGCTGACGATGAGCCGGGAATATTTGTCTGGATTGGCGGTCATGCTGCTACAAATAACAGTTTTATATATATGAAACATCCGATAAGTTTCCTTACAGGAACAGATGAGCAAATTTCAGAATTAAACACTGATTTCAATATCTCACAGAATTTCCCAAACCCTTTCCATAATAAAACATTTGTTCTCGCAACATTGGAAAAAAACACTTCTCTCTCATTAAAAATTTTTAATATTATAGGACAGGAAGTCAGGTATGTTGATCTTGGATTAGTTAATAAAGGTGAGTTCAGGTTTGATATCAGAAAGGATAATCTTCCCGTAGGTGTTTATTATTATACTGTAAGTGATGGACTACAGAGTATAACGAGAAAGATGATAATTCAATAAATCATTTGTAAATTCCAGGCTTAAAAGGTTCTTTCAAGATAACATATAACGCAGCAAAGCTGCAAACAAATATAAAAAAGAGTTATATGTTAAATGTTATACGTTAGTATGTTATTATTTTATATAATTCCAATTTTAACTATAAAAAGCTAATTATGAAATTTTTATGGTTCATCGTTCTATTAATTGTAATTCCAAATTTTTCTTTTTCTCAAAATCATATTGATACCATAAAAAATAATACTGTTTCTTTCAGGTTTGGTTTACCATTTCATACATCGAAAAACTTTTCAGAAATAGATATATATAAATATAATCAATCTTTCAATGTTTACTATCAAAGAGTTTTATTGAGGCCAGGTTCTTTTTTAATTAAAACTGAATTTGGATTAGGAACTGTTGGTGATGCCTGCGAATCTCGTTTTTGTCCGGTAGTTGACTTGTCTTTGAATACTGATTATGGAATTAAAAATCACCAAATTATACTCAGTTGCCCTTTTCGTCCTCCTCTTCAAAACTGAATTTTCAACTGTTGCACTTATCCGCTTTTTACCGTAGTTACATTATTAAGGAGGTTTATGCAGACATTGGGTTTTACTCTTCTATAGGTTATATTTTCCCAATTGATGAAAAAATTGCTTATGATAGATTTATTGGTGGTTTTTTAGCAATCTATTACGGTTTTGAAAAAATAAAATTCGGTCATGAATTACAAATAGGGAAAATGGATGTTGAGTTTTATTATGTAACCAAATCTAACCCAAGTATTCTAATCACACCAATAATTGTAAGATTTCAGCTTTAATGCGAAAAATGGAGATTAATAAACTATAATTTTTCCTGCAATAACTGAATTATTGCTTTGAATTTTTTATATTCCCACGTGAAATTATGAATGCCTACTAAAACAGCATATACTTCATTACTCCAGTCAATATTTCCGCACCAGTAGCCTTGCAGGATGCTATCAATTTTAAAGACCAGATAATTACCCAATCCCGATTCATAAGATGTTTTTTTATAAAAACTTATGTATCCATCGGATAAAACATCAAGTTCAAGTTCAATAATTGATTTTTCGCCTGCTGAAACAATTCCTGATCTTGCGCAATATTTACCATTATAAGCATTTATATAATCATTTATCCACTCCGAATCTCCCAAAGTTAAATTCCAAGGATAAAATGTATAATCACCGGTTTCAAAATTCTTAAGAGAATCAATAACTTAGGGGGCTAATTTACTATAAAATTTTGATAGCGTAAATTAATAGTGTTTTTCGCTAATTTTTCCTTTCCCGTATTCTCTATAGCATATTTAAATACCGGTCATGAATGTTGTTGACTTGCGCTATTGATTAAAATAAAATTTATTTAAACTTACGGACTAAACAGACGGACTATTTAGAGTCTGTCCATAATATCCGATTTTTTATAGGTCGTCCCTACGGAACTTTTGCAACTCCCTCATTATCACCCCCTGACTACCGTCAGGGGTTACAAATAGTTCGTCACTATACGACTTTATAGACAGACTAAATTTTACCCATATCAATTTCGAATGATACAGGTTTTTCCTGATCTTTGCAATGAAGCACACATCGGTCACAAATTGCTAATTCGCCTCTGAGACGTTTTTTTACCAAATCATCAATTCTGTTAAGTAGGGGTTTA
>JAIOSH010000606.1 GCA_021107685.1 Bacteroidales bacterium
ATTGCCAAAAGCAAGGCTGACGATTCGGTACGAAATGGAATATAAGGACTCTAAATTTTATTGTTTAACCCTTTCAGGGTTCTGTAATGTGATTTTTACTTTTTAACCACAGGTTTCACCTGTGGTTATTCACATTTAACCACTTCGTGGTTTGCTCATGTATAAAATTTATTGCTCAATCCCGAAAGGATTGAATATGAATAGCCCTATACGAAGTGCAGGGAAACAAAACAATAATGAGAAACGAACCCTGAAAGGGTTCAACAAATCAAGGCTAAATATTTTTCCTTCCTTTGTTTTATTACATGCTCATTGAATTTTTAATTTGTAATTATTATTCTAATAATCACAATACCTGATATATACGGTGATTATTACAGATATTTATACCTTTTTGCAATTTTTTTATTGTTGATTGTCTAATTGTTACGAAGTCCAAATTAAAAGTTAATTGAAATGAATATTGCTGTTAATCCTGGAAATTCTGATAATATCATTGCTGTTTGGAAGTTGTACAAGATGATAACAGAGTTTGTATTCAGAACCCGCGAAAACCAGTGATGGTCAAAATGATTCGCAAGTTTACCCTGTAATGAAATGTATCTGGGGGTACTTAAATTATTTGAAAAATTGTTAAATTGCTACATTGTTATATTGTTGTGGTTTAACAATTTAACCATATAACGATTTAGCCATTGATACTAATTTATTAATTTATGGTTACGATTTATTTTTTTAATACATAAATTTTCGCGAGTTCAGGTATTATATCAACAGCTTCATTGATATCGGATAAATCTTTAAATAACATTTGTTCAGCAATTTAAGTGCCTAATGCCTCTGCTATAATCATTGAAAATAATTTTTGAAAAGAAATACCTATATTTTTTGCCATTTTAGGTATTATGCTGTTTTCTGTTAAACCCGGTATTGTGTTCACTTCTAAAAAATATAATCCGCTATCATTAAATATATAATCAAAACGAACCACACCACTGCAATTCAGTTTCTCAAATAAAAAAGAAGAAATCTTTTTACATTCTTTCTCAACTTCTATTGTAATAGGAGCAGGAATAATTTCTTCAGCCAATTCAGGGTCATATTTTGCTTCATAATCAAAAAATTCTTTTTTACTAATTATTTCAGCTATAGGTAAAACAATCAACTCATTTCTATATTTGACAATTCCACAGCTAATCTCTCTTCCTTTAATAAATTCTTCAATAAGAACTTCATCATCTTCCATAAATGCTGCATAAATAGCTTTTAACAGGTCTTCAGGCTTATTAACCCTTGACATACCAACACTCGAACCACCATTATTAGGTTTAACAAAACAAGGTAAAGTAATTGTCTTTAATATTTCAGATATATCTTTGAAATGCTTCTTATGTATATGAATTGATTCTGCGGTCAATACACCTAAAGAACTAACTACACTTTTGCAGAAGCTTTTATTAAAGGTTAAAGCCGAAGTAGTCAGATTACAGGATGTATATGGTATTTTAAGCATATCAAAGTATCCCTGTAATTTCCCATCTTCACCCGGAGTGCCGTGAATAGCAATAAAAACACAATCAAATAAAACTTTTTTCTCATCTGTCTTTAAACTAAAATCATTTTTATTAATAAAAAATTCTTTACCATTTTGTGCTTTATAAAACCAATCTTTTCCTTTTATCAGAATTTGATATGGGTTGTACAAATCAAAATCCAGATATTCTGCTACAAAATTGCCACTTTGGATTGATATTTCATATTCACCGGAATTACCTCCTGAAAGTATTGCTATGTTTTTTTTCATAAAATATTGTTTTAAATTAATTTGCAATGCAATGTTCATGAATCCATATTATTCATATCTTTGCTGTCAATAAACAATAATTATATGTTTATAAAGTTATAATATTTTGTATATAATTTAGTTATTTCAATTATTTATCAAATATATAATTAATTGAAGAATCGGGGTTAAATTTACACAAAAAATGAATATT
Organism: Bacteroidales bacterium; assembly: GCA_021107685.1. Taxonomy (GTDB): domain Bacteria; phylum Bacteroidota; class Bacteroidia; order Bacteroidales; family SMBSF39; genus SMBSF39. The sequence continues at coordinate 1,998 of JAIOSH010000606.1, forward strand.
ATTCATTTTCTAATTAACAAGAAATTTCTAATACATTTAGGTATATCTATCCTTTTGATTATTGTTTTAATATGGATAGTAATGAAATTCCTTGATATTTATACCCGGCATGGAGAATCAATTATAGTCCCTGATTATACAGGTTTAACAATTTCAGAGATTGATTCTGTAGAATTTAATCATCAATTTGAATTTATTATTATTGATTCTGTTTATGATTCACAAAAAAAAGGGGGAAGTGTTGTAATGCAGGACCCTTTACCCCGTTCAAAAGTTAAAAGAAATAGAAAAATATATGTAAGCCTTGTAGCAATATTACCAGAACAGGTACCTATGCCGAATCTTTTAGACCTTTCATTAAGGCAGGCAATAAATGAGCTTGAATCCGGTAAGCTTAAAACAGGAAAACTTATATATAAACCAAGCTTTGATAAAAACGCCGTTTTAGAGCAATTATTTAAAGGAGATACTATTTTACCCGGAACAATTATAGAAAAAGGTTCTGTTATAGACTTAATTTTAGGAAATGGATTGATTACTGATAAAATCAAGGTTCCTTTTCTCATAGGTAAAAATCAAAAAGAAGCTATTAATACTGTAAAAATATCTTCATTTAATATTGGAGAAGAATTTTTTTTAGATAGTAATGATCTTGTTCATTCTCGTGTTTATATGCAAAACCCGTCATTTGACTCAAAAGAATATTTTTCTCCCGGAGATACAATAAATTTATGGTATCGTTCGGATGAACATTTTGATTTTATGAAACTTTTAATAAGCCTTAAACCCGATACTTTAATTACCGATACATTAACCGATATCTATTAGAATGAAAAAATATATCATATTATTAGGATTATTAAACATAATATATTTAAGCACTTATTCACAGGAATATTTGACAGGTATTTCGGTAAACCCTGTACTAATAAATAAAGCAAAAACAAATCCTCATTTCAAAGTTCGTAAGATAATTATACCAACACCGGTTAATTTACCTTTTTTTGATGATTTTACAGGTAATGATGTTTATCCTGACACATCAATTTGGATTGATAATGAAGCATATATTAATACTGATTTTCCTGTTTATCCTGTAAATATTGGTGTAGCAACTCTGGATGTTATAAATTCCGAAGGTAAGGTTTATCCTGAAGCAACCCCGTTTCCTTTTATTGCTGATCATCTTACTTCAAAGCCTATTCGTCTCGACTCCGTTTTTTCACCTGTTGCCAAAGCAATTTCACCGGAAGATTCCGTATTTTTTAGTTTTTTCTACCAACCCCAGGGAAGAGGATTAGCACCCGAAACTGAAGATTCGCTTTTATTAGAATTTGGTTTCTATGGTGATACGGTTTTTTCTTATGTTGACTCAATTCTATGTTCGATTTATGATCTAACTTTTTCAAGACCTTTAGATTCCCTCATAATAAATAATGATTCCTTATTATTACCATGCGATTTACCAAATGATTCTATATGGATACTTCTTACAGATGTTATTATTGGTAATACTATACCCGATTCTATAATGCTTCCGTGTGATTCTATATTTATACCTGAAACCGAATGGAAAACCGTATGGTGCGTTAAAGGAGATTCTCTTGAAGTATTTCATAATAAATATAATACATATTTCAGACAGGTTATTATACCTATAACAGATTCATCTTACTTTACAAAAAATTTCCAGTTCCGTTTTAAGAATTATGCAAGCATTTCAGATATACCAAGCTGGAAAAGCAATGTTGACCAATGGAACATAGATTATGTTTATCTTAATATCGACCGCTCACAGGGTGATACAATCTATAAAGAAATAACTTTTATTGAAAAACCTCCTTCATTTCTGGAAAGATATCAATCAATGCCTTACAACCAATATAGTAATAATCCTACATCTGCAATGAAAGATACTTTAAATATTTTAATAAGTAATCTTGATACCTTAAACCATAACTGTACATACGAGTACTATGTGATTGAAGATGAAAACGATACATTACAATATTTTAATTATGATGGCGGAACTGCTGAAATTTTACCGTTTTATACAAATGGATATTGTGATTACCAGCCTTTTGCCAAGCCACCTGTTATCACCTACTTACCTATAGATCCTCTTAGTCAAAAAGATAGCGCCTTTTTTAAAATAATACATACTGTATATAATCAAACTCAAACCTTTGGTGATACAGTAAGCTTTGACCAGAAATTTTATAATTATTATGCTTATGATGACGGAACTGCTGAAGCAGGATACGGGCTTACACCTTCGGGAGCTCAATTGGCATATCGCTTTACACTTAATAAAATTGATACTTTAAGAGCTGTAAATATGTTTTTTAACAGGACATTGAATAATGCAAATCAACATTATTTCTATTTAACCGTATGGGATGATAGTGATGGAAAACCGGGTAATATTATTTATTCTCAATCTAATGAATTACCAGCATTTGAAAATGGTTTAAACAAATTTAACACTTATTATCTTGATGAAGTACTGATTTTAAGCGAAACATTCTATATCGGATGGGTTCAGACAACAAACCATAATCTTAATATTGGTTTTGACAGAAATACAAACTCACGCGATAAAATATTTTATAATGCCACAGGTGTATGGTGTAATTCAACGTTTGAAGGATCATTAATGATGAGACCCGTGCTTGGCAAACAATTATCTGGTAATATAACTCCTGAAAAAAGTCAGACTTCCAAACTTAAAATTTATCCTAATCCTCCGAAAAATAATGGATTTTTACAACTTGAATTGCCTTCGGAATATAATGATGAATCATTGTTCGACCAGTTTATTGTAAGTATTTATAATATTTACGGACAAACGGTCTTTTCAATTCCATATCAAAGGTCAATCAATATATCAAGTCTTTCACAGGGAATATATTTGGTTAATGTAATAAATAAAATTGATAAAAATTCTTTTACTACAAAACTTATAATCGCACAATAAATCAATTCATTTAAAAATATACTTGTCAAATTATTATGATTGAAAAACCTGAATTTCAGGAAGAAGATAATGAATTATATGAACATTACAGGTTTGTTGCTGATAAAGGACAAGGACTGTTAAGGATAGATAAATTTTTAATAAGTCGTATTGAAAATGCATCCCGTAATAAAATCCAGAATGCAGCAAAAGCAGGTAACATAGTTGTAAATAATAAGACTGTTAAGTCAAATTATAAAGTAAAACCAAATGATGTCATTACTATTGTAATGAGTCATCCGCCACGTGAAATTGAAATTATTCCTGAAGATATTCCATTAACTATTCTTTATGAAGACAAAGATGTTATTGTAATTAATAAAAACGCCGGTATGGTAGTTCATCCCGCTTATGGAAATTATACGGGAACTCTTATTAATGCACTGACTTATTATTTTGAAAAATCAATTGAATCGGAAAATGAAATAATCCGTCCTTATTTAGTACATCGTATTGATAAAGACACTTCAGGTATATTATTAGTAGCTAAAACCGAACAAGCTCAAATAAAGCTTGCTAAAGAATTTTATTATCATACTATCGACAGAAAATATTCGGCTCTTGTCTGGGGTGATTTTAAAGAGAATGAAGGTACAATAACAGGTCATATAGGACGCAGCCTTAAAAACCGTAAAGTAATGACTGTATTTCCAAATGGAGAATACGGAAAACATGCTGTTACTCATTATAAAGTCCTGGAACGTTTTGGATATGTTACTTTAATTGAATGTACACTGGAAACAGGACGTACACACCAGATACGTGCACACATGAAATATATCGGACATCCGCTATTTAATGATGAAACCTATGGAGGAAACATTATATTAAAAGGAACAACCTTTACAAAATACAAACAATATATTAATAATTGCTTTAAAATAATTCCGCGTCAGGCTTTACACTCCATATCACTTGGTTTTAAACATCCTGTTTCAGGTGAATATTTATTTATTGATACTGAGCTGCCTGATGATATGAATGAGGTTATTGAAAAATGGAGGAAATATACTTCTTTTCAGGATGATTATACAGACTCAAATTGGTAATTTTCATAACTTTTTTAAGATTTCCACTACTTGACTACGGTTCATGCCTGCCTTTATTTCGGGATTAAGAATATATCCCATAACTTTTTTATCAATCGGAGCATACGAAGTTATCACTCAAAAATAAAACCTTCTGAGCAATAATCAAAATTTTCTGCTTATAACACTTTGCTATGATTTAACAAAATAATTATGAAGGTTCTACTGCTATTTTAATGGTAAATTATAATTTTATGGTTCTACTAATAAATTTATTTATAATGATAAAATGCAACAATGCCTAAATGCTTAAATATTTCATAATAATTAAATCTTTGATAATAAATGAACTAAATATTACAATATTAGATTTATTCGTTTTGTGAATTATTTTTATTATAGCATTTTAGCATTTGTCAATGTTCCACTAAATTCGCAGTAGTACCATCAGTTTTTCTTTGTGTTTCTTTGAGTCTTGGTGTCTTTGTGGCAGGAGTTTTTTGCCAGAAAGAC
>JAIOSH010000392.1 GCA_021107685.1 Bacteroidales bacterium
AATAATTATTATACAGATGGTTTTCATGATTTCATTATGGATAATAATAGCGTTCTTCATTGTGTATGGATTAGATATATTGAATCAAATTATACGAAAATATATTACAGTAAATCTGATGATAATGGTGAAACATGGAGTTTGCCATTGAATATTTCAGAAAATTATGTATATTCTCTTGCAAATGCACAAATTATAAATAACTCCGAAAATAATTTATATGTTACTTATGATTATAATGTAGGAGATTATTACAATACTGAAGTTCATATTCGTAAATATGATGGAAATACATGGAGTGATGCAATAAATATATCTGAAGGATATCCGGGTGCAAATAATAATAGGTTAGTTATTGATAATAACGACCGTATCTATGTATTTTGGAATTATTGGGGTTGTATATATTATAGATATAATGATAATGACCAATGGAGCAATGTTTTATGTCCATATAATACTACAGATTTTGTTTTTATTGAGAAATTAATTTCAGATGTAAACAATGATTTACATTGTGCCGGTTACCATAATTTAAACGGACAAAGTAGTGAAGAAATGCGTATCGCATATTTCCAATATACTGAAAATAATAATACGTGGAGTGATATACAAATTATTAGTAACAATCACTTATGGCACGGTCTTGATATTGATTTAAACATAGATTTAAATCCCAATATTACCTGGTGTCAATATATATGGGATTCTATTTTGCCACCTCCTTATGGTACTTTTTTTTCATTTTATAATGGTTCAGAATGGATTAATGATAGTGTAATTGCAATTAACACTAAGTATCCAACACTAAAGATAATTGAAAATCAACCATTATTATTGACGACTGAATATTATCCTGATAATAATGATCTGTTATATTTTTACAAAAAAAATTTTTCAGGTAATTGGATTGTTCTTGACACATTAGGATTCCCTTTAATTCGTACCTCTAAAATTATATATGACGAAAATTATCTTTATTTAACTTTTGACGGATGGATTGATACCAATACTTCCGAAATTTATTTTATGAAAACAAATCTTGACTCATTAATTACAGGATTAAATAATTCATTACTAAAAGATAAATTTTTTTTTAATGATATACTTGTTTATCCGAATCCTTTTAGGGATTTTTTTAATTATACATTTTATATACTTAATAAAGTTCATGTGAAAATTGAATTATTAGATATTTATGGTAATAAAATTGATTGTTTATTAGATGAAACTATAGACTCAGGCTGTTATCATAAATCTTTTTACACTTATGGGAAATTGAAAAATGGTATATATTTAATTAGATATATTATAAATAATCAGAAAAAATATTGTAAAATTTTAAAAATTTAATATTTATGAAAAAAAGAATATTTAAACCTGTTTATTATGAAAACAAAATTTGTGTTTAGCCTGTCTTTTTTAATTATTTTTATAGTAATTATATTTACGGCAACAGCACAGCAATGGGCACAACCGATAAATATTTCAAATTCCGGATATTATGATGATCATTTCCCTGATATTTGTATTGATACAAATGATGTGTTACATTGTGTTTGGACAAGAAAATTTTCATCAACTCTAAGAAAAATATATTATAGTAAATCGTCTAATCATGGAGAAAACTGGACAGTACCACAGAATATTTCTAATAATTATCAAAACGCAATGTTTAGACCAAAAATAGTATGTGGGTCTGATAATATTTTATATCTATGTTATGATTGCTATGATGTTGCTGGTCAAACCGAATATATTTATTTTCAACAATACGATGGAAATAATTGGAGTGTTCCGGTTAATATAACAGAAAATTACCCAAGTGCTACGAATAATGTAATTGCTATTGATAATAATGATCGTGTTTATGTTTTTTGGGCAATGCCTTGGGATGTAAAATTTTATTACAGATATTTAGAAAACGGAAATTGGAGTGATCCCATTTGCCCATATACAAACGACTATTCTTCAATATTTGACGTTGTTGTTGATAATGATAATAACCTTCATTGTATAGGTGTGCATTATTTAACTTCTGAAATAAACAGGAAAATATATTTCAAATTTGACAGAACAAATGAAGAATGGAGTGAGATAACAGAAATAAGCAATGAAAACACATTTGTTAATCAGGAGGATATAGCTCTTGATGCTTATGAAAATCCTCATTGTGTCTGGGGGCAGGAACATGGACAAGGTTCGCCACCTCCACATGCAACTGCTTATACATTTTATAATAGCATTAACTGGAGTGAACCTGAGATTATTGTTGAAGACCCAGGATATCAGTGTATTGATATAGTTGAAAATAATATTTTCATTGTGGATGTGGAAAAACAAGATGATGATGATAAAGTTGTATTTTACCGTAAGGATGAATTTGGAGAATGGTATGGTGAAATTGTTTACACTTGTAATAGAGTTGAACCTTGGAAGTTATTCTATGATTCAAAATATTTATATATTCTTTTAAGCGGAAAAATAGATAATGAAGACATCCTTGACATTTATATTACAAAAACGCCTTTAGACAGCCTTACTACAAATGTATCAAAAATAAAAAGCATTGTAGCAGAACAGCTTGTTTTAGAACAAAACTATCCTAACCCTTTAATATCAAACACTAAAATAACATTTGAACTCAATAAAGGCGGTAATGTTATGCTTATGATCTTAAATGTGCAGGGATATATTGTAAAAAAGCTTTTATCACGGAAACTGGAACAGGGGACTTACATAGTTGAATGGGATGGTACTGATATAAACAATAATAAGCTTTCTTCGGGATATTATTATTACAGGCTCATAGTTGACGACCAGCAAAAAACAAGATCGTTGATGCTGATGAATGAATGAACTGTCATTTCGACCCTTTGGGAGGGCAAGTGCAAAGGAAAAAGAAATATCCCTTGCTGAAAAGCCTATGCCAACAGCAAACAGCAGTATGCAAAAGCCGGGAGATTCCTCATGTCAACCCACATTCCGACGCAATAATTCGGAATGACAACAAATAATGTTAAATAAATAAATTAATAATTCAAATAGAAACAACATGAAAAAGACAAAATTACT
>JAIOSH010000570.1 GCA_021107685.1 Bacteroidales bacterium
AAGAAGATGCTATAAAAGTAATCAAATTATTATATACCCCAGCACCTCAAAATATTATTTAGCCATTTTTTTTAAATATTTTTTGTTACTTATAAAAAAAGTATTACTTTTGCAGTCCCAAAAATTGGTCCGTTCGTCTAGTCAGGTCAGGACGTCAGGTTTTCATCCTGGTAACAGGGGTTCGAATCCCCTACGGACTACAAAACAATAAATAAACCCTGCTACATATCCATAATTCCAGCAGGGTTTATTTATTTCAGATAATCTTTAAAATAAGTTTCAATTTTTTTATACAAATGCATTCTGTCTTTTCCTCTTACATTATGAGGATGTCCCGGATAAACAAAATAATCAACCTGAATGCCTTCATCAACGCATTTTTTAATAAAATTTAAGCTGTTCTGCCAAACAACAGTCGGATCGGAAGTTCCATGAATAATTAACAATTTTCCTTTTAACTTATCAACATAATTTAAAAGCGAAGCATTTTCATATCCTTCCTGATTATTTTCAGGAGTGTCCATATATCGTTCTCCATACATAACTTCATAATATTTCCAGTCAATTACAGGTCCGCCTGCACAACCGACTTTGAAAACACCTGGCTTTTTAAGCATCATGGAAATTGTCATAAATCCACCATAACTCCAACCATCAACTCCCAGACGTTCAGTATCGACAAAATCCAATGATTTCAGATATTCCACACCTTTCATCTGGTCATTTACTTCAAATGTTCCGACATTTCTGAATATAGCTTGCTCAAAATCCAACCCCCTGTTTGCACTACCCCTGTTATCTAATGTAAATACTACATATCCTTGCTCAGCCATATAATTAAGGAAAAGACCGGCATCACCAAGCCATGAATCTGTAATTAATTGAGCATGTGGTCCACCATATACATAAATAAATACCGGATATTTTTTTTTCGGATCAAAATCAATTGGCTTAATTAAACGGCAATAAAGCTCTGTATTATCATCAGCTTTTATTGTAAAAATTGACATTTCACCCAAATTATAATCTTTTAACGGGTCTTTGTCTTCTAATAAAATCTGTACTACCTTAGCTTTTGTATCAAGAAGTTTATATTCTTTCGCAATTTTTGTACTACTATATATATCAATAATATATTTCCCATTACCATTGATTTTTGCCTTATGCGTACCTTTATCAGGGGATAATCTTGTAATTTCTAAATTTTTTAAATCAACGGAATAAATATTTTTTTCTATAGGGCTTTCCTTTGTTGAAATAAAAAAGGCTGTTTTATCTTTTTCATCGAAACCTAAAAAATCTGTTACAACCCATTTTCCTTTTGTTAATTGTTTTATTAAGTTACCATCAGTATCATACAGGTATAAATGATTATATCCGTCTCTTTCACTAAACCAGATAAATTGCCCGGGATTGGTTTTTAAGAAATATAATCCGTGTTCAGGTTCTACATATTTTTCGTCTTTTTCCTCAAAAAGTGTTTTAACAAATTCTCCTGTTATAACATCATACTGATTTAATTTCAGATGATTCTGGTCCCTGTTAAGCACAACAATATAAATATATTTTTCATTGGGACTCCATGAAATATTTGTTAAATATTGCTCGGCAGGCTCTCCTGTTTTAATAAATACTGTTTGTTTAGTCAAAGGGTTAAAAATACCTAATGTTACATGATGACTTTTCATTCCTGCCATAGGATATTTGGTGTTTTCAACCTCGGCAATCCGTTTGTTAATATTAACCAATGGGTAGTCAGTTACCATAGTTTCATCTTTCCTGTAAAATGCAAGCAGGTTTCCTTCAGGTGACCAAAAAGTGCCTTTTTTTATACCAAATTCAACCCTGTGAACTGCTTTCCCATTGACTATTTCCTTGTCTTTATCGTTTGTAACAAGAATTTCCTGTCCATTTACAGCAATAAATAAATTATTGTCTTTAGTATAAGCTATTGAAAAAGTATTTTTATCAATATCAATGTTTTTTGCTTTTTTATCATATTCATTAAGCAATTGCAATTTTTCAGCTATCAAGTCAAATGAAAATAATTTACCCTTTTTATTGAATATAAAGATATTATCATTAATAAATGTAATGGAAGGAAATTTTTTTATTGAATCAGCATTAAGTTTAACAAGTTCGGTATTTAATTCATTTATACTTAATATCGTATCTCTTTTTTCAGAAGTAGCTTTTCCTTTAACAAGATTATTGTTTGCAATAAAAACGAAATTATCACTTTTTCCCATCCACTGCAACTTTTGTAAAGATGGAGGATAAATTTCCGGGTTCATCCATACTACATCTTTAAGAGTGAGAAGCTTATCTTGTGCAAAAGCAAAAAATGATGAAACAACAAATAATACTAAAAATAAAAGTTTATACAATTTACTCATAAGCGGTTTATTAAAAATTACTAATATATATAAAAAGTTAATTATTTATTATTTAAAAGAATGGACAACCTCTGCAATACTTGTGATTAAGGAATGTTTATTTTCAATAGCATTTCCAATAACAATAACGTTAGCTCCTGCTTCTAAATTTTCTTTTGCTTTTTCAGGGGTTCTTATATCACCACCAACCATAAGAGTGACGGAAATATTTTGTTTTACATTTGAAATCATACTTATTTAAATAGGATTTAAAGCCCCG
>JAIOSH010000189.1 GCA_021107685.1 Bacteroidales bacterium
AATTTTTGCTTTATTGAAGTCTTTTTTTTCTTTTTCATTATTTAAATCTTCTTTTTTCAGGTTCAGCCATTCTAACTATTCTTGGTGTGAATACAGCCAGTATTTCCACAAGACTTTTTTGTTCTGCCATAACTTTATCAATATTTTTATAAACAACAGGTGCTTCATCAATATCTCCTCCAATTAATTCAATTCCTGCTTCTGTTACCATTTTATTAAGGTCTTTTCGTGTAAGATTTTTAAAAGCCTGATTTCTTGATAGTAATCTTCCTGCCCCGTGTGATGCGGAATTTATACTTTCAGGATTTGCTTTTCCTTTTACAACAAAGCCGTTATGAGTCATAGAACCAGGAATAATACCAATATTATTAAGACCTGCAGGAGTTGCTCCTTTTCGGTGTACCATAACTTCAGTACCATCGGCTAATTTTTCTTTCCATGCAAAATTATGATGGTTTTCAAGTAATATCAATGGTTTTAATCCTAAATATTTGTAAATTTTATTATGAATCTCATGATGATTTGCTGAAGCATATTCTCCAGCGAGATTCATTGCCGTCCAATATTCAATTCCTTCTTCCGAGTTAATATCAAGCCATGCTAAATGAATTGCAGAACCTGGTAACTTAGTTTTTTGCTTTGCAATATCAGAATATGTTTTAGCGATTTTTGCTCCAAACCCTCTTGAACCCGAATGTGAAAGTAATGATAGATATTTTCCTTTAGGGATATTTATCATTTTGTCATTTGAAGTTATTTCAAGTATTCCCCATTCTACAAAATGATTCCCTGCTCCCGAAGTGCCAAGTTGGCTGAATGCCAAATCTTTTAAATTTTTAATAGCTTTTGTTGCATTCCATACGGGTTTATCAAACAAACTATTATTAAAATGGTTTTTTGTTTTTTCACCTATTCCAAAAATAGTATTTAAAATAAGTGCATTTTTTAATTTATTTTTTTCTTTTTCAATGTGATTTTCCGGCAGGTCAAATATTGACATACACATCCTACAGGCAATATCAACACCAACGGCATAAGGTATTACAACATTTTTTTGAGTAGCGAGAACTCCACCTATTGGCAATCCATAACCCACATGAGCATCAGGCATTAATGCACCTGCTTTTGTTACAGGAAGACGCATTGCTGTATCCATCTGCTCAAGAGCCTGTTTATCAATATAATGTTTGCCAAATATTTTGTAATAAATAGGTTTTTCAAATAAATCAATTGATTTATAAATTGCTTTACCGGTTTTACCGGCTTTTTTTTCTTCAATAATGAAATTTGCCAGATCATTAAAAGGATGTTCATTTTTATAGAAAGATTCGGGATTTTCAATTATTTTTTTGAATATCCTTAAAATTTCATCTTTTTTATATTTCTTTTGCTTTAATAAACTTTTGGCAAATTTCCCGAATATTTTAATCCATTTGAGTTCAGTAATTCCTATTGAATTAAAATCAGATGTTGTAAATTTTTGTTTTTTCATTTATATTAATTGTTATGCTAAATAATTAAAAACATCTGAGTAATTTTACAAATTTATTAAAAAATTTAATTATCAACTATGTTAATACCAAAGATTGAAACAAAATCAATAGAAGAAATAAAAAAATATCAGGAGGTCAAATTACAAGAGCTTCTTATATATCTTAAAAACAATTCCGTATATTATTTCGAACTTTTCAAAAAGAATAATATTGATATTAATAAGATCAGGACTTTGGAAGATATAAGATTTATTCCGGTAACAACAAAAGATGATCTGCAAAAAAGGAATCAGGATTTTATTTGTGTAAGTAAAGAAAAAATCATTGATTATGTTACTACTTCCGGCACACTTGGCGACCCTGTAACCTTTGTTATGACTGAAAAAGACCTTGAACGTCTGGCATATAACGAATGTATTTCCTTTGCATGTGCCGATGGTTCGCAAAAGGATATTTATCAGTTGATGACAACTATGGACAGGCGTTTTATGGCTGGTTTAGCTTATTTCTTAGGAGCAAGAAAATTAGGAGCAGGAATTGTGCGTGTTGGTAATGGAATGCCTGAATTACAATGGGATACTATTAACAGGATTCTGCCAACTACTTTTATAACAGTTCCGTCTTTCATGCTGCGATTGATTGAATGGGCAGAGAGCAATGGGATTGACTACCGGTCAACAAGTGTTAAAAAAGCGATTTGTATTGGCGAACCTTTGCGAAATGCTGATTTTTCATTAACAACACTTGGTAAAAAAATTAAAGACAAATGGGATATTCATCTTTATTCCACTTATGCTTCAACTGAAATGGGAACTGCATTTACCGAATGTCGTTTTGGAATTGGTGGACATCATCACCCTGAATTGATAATTGTTGAATTTTTAAATGAAAATGATGAGCCTGTTCCGGAAGGAGAAGCAGGCGAAGTTACTATTACAACTCTTGGAGTTGAAGGAATGCCTCTGCTACGATTTAAAACCGGTGATGTTTGCTATTACTATAATGATCCATGTAAGTGTGGCAGGAACACTATGCGTTTAGGACCGGTTATCGGAAGAAAAAAACAAATGATAAAATATAAGGGAACAACAATTTATCCGCCGGCTTTATATGATATACTTGAAAATATTGATGAAGTTGAAAATTATATTGTAGAAGTATATACCAATCAAATTGGAACTGATGAAATACTTATCAAAATAGGTTGCAAAACCGTCCCTGCAAATTTTGAGAAGAAGATTAAAGACCGATTTAGAGCCAAATTAAGAGTAGCACCACAAATAATATTTGAACCTATTGAAGTTATTAACAAATTAAGGTTTCCCGAAGCAAGTCGAAAACTTGTAGAATTTGTTGATAAAAGAAAGAGTCCGGTTTAAAATATTCTGATTATAATGTTTTGCTATGATGAAATTTTACTGTTCTGCAACATATTGTAAAATAGAATATTAGATATTTATAGGAATTTATAGAAATTTGTAGATATTGAGATAGAGTTCTCAATAAATTTCTATAAATTTCAACAAATATCCTTAATTTCAAATAATTTATGTTGCACAATATAAAGCTAATTATCTTTTAGCACAGCAAAGTGTTATAATGAGAAAATATTTCAATATAATTTTTCCCACCTTTTTACTTGATTTAGAGACATTTGGAAATTTGAATTAAAAATAATAAAATTATTTTTAACAAAATGTTGTATATTTACAATAATTAATATTATATTTGCAGCATGAAAATTAGAAAATTATATAATAGAATTGCTATTCTTCGTCAGGAGCGAGGAATATCAAGAAAAGAGCTTGCAGAAAAGATTGGAGTAAATTTTCAAACAATTGGTTATTTAGAAAGAGAAGAATATAACCCAAGTTTAGATCTGGCATTCCGAATAAGTGAAGTATTCGGTTTGCCAATTGATTTTATCTTTTCAACAAAGCCATTAAAACCTTTAAGTCAAGTATTAATCGAAAAATTTTAAATTATTGGAGGAAACATTATGGATCAAAAAAAATCATTGAAAAAAAGAAGATTAGGTGTAGTTTTAAACTACATAGGTTTAATATTATTAATGATAACCTATGAATATGCCGAAACTACTGCCTGGGATACCCTGTTGGTTTCCCTTGAAATTATTGCAATTTTAATAATTCTAATAAGTTTTTCATTTACGTATTGGAAAACAAGTTTGTGGCAATTCATACATAAACCTTTTAAAGAGCTTGATGAAAGAGAATTACAGCTTACAGGAAATTCTCTCAGATATGCTTATGCTATTTTTACTACAATTGCTTTAACAATATTTTTATTGTATTCGCTTTTTGAAAGGAATTTTAATATTGTTTTGACAGTTTCATTAATATATTTTGCCCATATTCTTCCGGCTTCAATATTAGCATGGATTGAAAAAGAAGTATAGCCTGGGTACGAACATATTTATCAAAATTAAGGTGTTAATTTTATTTGTTAGTAAATATTGCATATTAAAAATATTTATTAATTTTATAGGCTTGAAAAAAAGGTATTTATCAAATTTTATTTGCAAATAAATTTTTATTAAACATCCTAAAATTTTGAAGCTAATAAAAATAATATTATTACCCATTGCATTAATTTATGGAATAATTATGTCCTTAAGGAACACTTTGTTTTATTGGAAAATATTGCCTTCAAAAAAATATGATGTTCCGGTAATTTCCGTTGGTAATTTAAGTATTGGGGGAACCGGCAAGACCCCTCATATTGAATACCTCGTACATTTACTTCAGGAACAATATTCAGTAGCCATATTGAGCAGGGGTTATAAAAGAACAACCAAAGGTTTTTTATTGGCAAATGAAGAATCAACCATTCAAAAAATTGGAGATGAACCTCTTCAATATAT
>JAIOSH010000588.1 GCA_021107685.1 Bacteroidales bacterium
GGAATTAAATATCCGAGAGAAACTAAAAGATAATGAAGTACTAAAATTATTAGTTGATAGACCTAAAGATTTTGAACTTAACTATAAAGATGTAGAAGGAAATAGGACTAATGCAACTCTTTATAAAGCTTATCAGAAAATTATTGAACTTGAAGGCGAAGACTATGATTTTTCTAAAATGAAATCAGATAATATTAATGATATTGTTAGTACAAAATTTCTTGAATTAGGGATAAATACGGATATTTTTTCTTTTGATGTAAATATTAATGGAAATAAATTTGATAAGCAGGCAATTATGCAGTTATGGCATTTGCTATATTCTTTTGAAGGTGATAACTCAAAATCAGGTAATGAAAAACTTCTGGAAAAGCTTGATAGCAAATTTGGTTTTAAAAATGAATATGCAAAAATTATTGCAAATATTAGTTTACAGGATGATCACGGAAGCTTGTGCAATCGTGCTATAAGAAAAATAATACCTTATTTAAAAGAAGGAAATACTTATGATTTAGCTTGTAAAGATGCCGGATATAATCATTCATCATCATTAACAAAAGAAGAGTTGGCAAATAGAGAATTAAAAGACAAATTAGAATTATTGCCAAAAAACTCTTTAAGAAACCCAATCGTTGAGAAAATTTTAAACCAAATGGTAAATGTAATAAATGCCATTATTAAAGATGAAAATTTAGGTAAACCCGATGAAATCAGAATTGAATTAGCTCGTGATTTAAAGAAAAGTGCAAAGGAAAGAGAAGAAACGACGAGAGGCATTAATACAGCAAAAACAGAACACGAAAAAATAAGAAACATACTTCAAGCAGATTTTGGTATTACAAAAGTTACCAGAAACGATATTATTAGATATAAACTATGGCAAGAGCTTGAAAGTAATGGACACAAAACACTCTATACAAATACATATATTCCAAAGGAAGAACTTTTTTCTAAAAAGTTTGATATTGAGCATATAATTCCACAGGCAAAATTATTTGATGATTCATTTTCAAATAAAACACTTTCTGCCCGACAAATTAATATTGACAAAAGCAATGAAACAGCTTATGACTTTTTAAGGGATAAACTAAGTGAAGATGAATTTGAACAGTATTTGGCAAGAATTGAAAAATTGTATAAAGAAGGGAAAATTAAAAAATCAAAATATAATAAACTTTTAATGAAATCATCTGAAATTCCAGATGGATTTATTGAACGTGATTTGCGAAACAGCCAATACATTGCAAAAAAAGCAAAACAAATGCTCGAAGAAGTTGTAAGAACTGTAAATACAACAACCGGTAGTATTACCAGCCGTTTACGTAGCGATTGGCAATTAGTAAATGTGATGAAAGAATTGAATTTACCTAAGTACGAGAAATTGGGTTTGGTTGAAACTATACAGGGAAAAAATGGACAGACTGAAAAACGAATTAAAGACTGGACAAAACGTAACGACCATCGCCACCATGCAATGGATGCTTTAACTGTTGCTTTTACCTCATACAGTCATGTACAGTATTTGAATAATATGAATGCAAGAAATAATAAAACTCATAAAAAATATCATCAAGTTTATGGAATAGAACAAAAGTACCTTCATCGGGATAAAAATAATAAATTATTGTTCAATGCGCCAATTCCTGTAAATGAATTAAGAGATGAGGCTAAAAAACATTTAGATAGTATTCTAATTTCTTTTAAAGCTAAAAACAAAGTAGTTACCCGAAATAAGAATAAAATAAAAATTAAAGGAAAAGATACTTATAAAGAAAAGATTGAACTTACACCAAGAGGACAACTGCACAAAGAAACTGTTTACGGTAAGATACAACAATATGTATCTAAAGAAGAAAAGATTGGAATAAAATTTAATTTAGAAAAAATAAAACAAGTTGCTAAACAATCATACAGTGAAGCATTACTAATGAGATTAGCCGAATTTGATGGAGACCCGAAAAAAGCTTTTGGTGGGAAAAATGCACCAAGCAAAAGTCCAATTTATATTGATGATGCTAAAACTATTAAAGTACCTGAAAAAATAAAATTGGTTTGGAAAGAAGATAATTATACAATACGAAAAGATATTTCTCATGATTTGAAACTGGATAAAGTAATAGATATTGGTATAAGAAAAATTTTACAAAATAGATTAGATGAATTTAATGGTGTTAGTAAAAAAGCCTTTTCAAATCTTGACGAAAATCCAATTTGGTTAAATAAAGAAAAGGGTATTAGTATAAAAAGAGTTACAATTTCCGGTGTTAGCAATGCCGAAGCTTTACATTATAAAAAAGACCATAATGGTAATTTTATTCTTGACGAAAGCGGCAAAAAACAAGCTGTTGATTTTGTTAGTACTGCTAATAACCACCATGTTGCAATATATAGAGATGAAAAAGGAAATTTACAGGAAGAAGTTGTGTCTTTTTTTGAAGCAGTAGAAAGAAGTAAGCAAGGATTACCAATTATAAATAAAAATAAAAATGATTGGGAGTTTTTTTTTACTATGAAACAAAACGAATATTTTGTTTTTCCTTCAGTTGATTTTAATCCTAATGAAATTGACTTATTAAACCCTGAAAATACAGGTTTAATAAGTCCGAATTTGTATAGAGTGCAGAAAATAGCTACGAAAGATTATTTTTTCAGACATCATTTAGAAACAACTGTTGAAGACAAAAAGGAATTGAAAGGACATTCCTTTAAAAGACTTGGTTTATACGGGATTGAAGGAATAATAAAAGTCCGCATCAATCATTTAGGTCAAATAGTAAGAGTAGGTGAGTATTAAGCATCCTAAACCGAAGCCTTCGCTTCAAGCGAAGGCTTCGGTAAAAATTAAATTATGGAAATAGAAAAGGGATATATTTATCATATTTATAATCAAGGTAACAATAGGCAAAAGATTTTTTTCAACCGGGATAATTATCTGTTTTTCTTACGAAAAATAAAAATACATATTATTCCTTATGCCGATATTTTGGCTTGGTGTCTGATGCCTAATCATTTTCATTTAATGGTATTGGTTAATTTTGAAAACTTGCCAATTAATACCGAAGGCTTCGCTTTGAGCGAAGCCTTCGGTCAGCAGTCTGCAAAACAAAGAACAATCAATAATTCAATAGGTATAATGCTTAGGGCTTATACCAATGCCATAAACAAAGAACAAAAACGTACCGGTGCATTGTTTCGTAGAAAAACCAAAGCCGAATGCGTAAACTGTCCAAATGGTATATCGCCGGCTTGGTTTACTGAAACAGGTATAACAAGAATAAATTTATCTAACCCTGAAAAAGAATATCCACAAGTTTGTTTCAATTACATACATCAGAATCCTGTAAAAGCAGGTTTAACTGAAAAAGAAACAGACTGGGAATTTTCTTCAGCTTTGGATTATGCAGGTTTAAGAAATGGAAAGTTGATTAATAAAGATATTGCTTTACAGTTTGTTGTTAAGTGAAGGCTTCGCTTCAAACGAAGCCTTCACTTGTAAATAAAAAACCAATAATTATGATAAAAAGAACACTTTATTTTGGAAACGATGCATATTTGCATACAAAAGAAAATCAATTAATAGTTGAATTTGCCGATAATGAAAAACCCGCTGCAAAAGTACATATTGAGGATATTGGTATTGTGATTCTTGATGCATATCGTTTAACAATATCGCAAAATTTAATAAGCAAACTTCTTCATAATAATGTTGCTTTAATTACATGCGATGAAAAGCATTTGCCTCAGGGACTTATGCTTAACCTTGATGGCAATCATATACAGCAGGAAAAATTTACAACTCAAATAAGTGCGACAGAACCACTAAAAAAAAATCTATGGCAACAGACTATAAAAGCTAAAATTCGTAATCAGGCAAATCTATTAAAAAGTTTAGGAATTAAGATTGATAATATGATTTATTGGGAAAAAAGTGTCAGATCAGGCGATCCCGATAATTACGAAGGAAGGGCAGCATCATTTTATTGGAAATCGGTTTTTATCGATCATATAAAAAATTTTAAACGAGGAAGATTTGAAGAAGAACCTAATAATTTATTAAATTACGGTTATGCAATATTACGTGCAATTGTAGCCCGATGCCTAATTGCTTCAGGATTGTTACCAACTCTCGGTATTCATCACCATAATAAATATAATGCTTATTGTCTTGCCGATGATGTTATGGAGCCTTATCGTCCTTATGTTGATAAAACTGTTTTACAAATTATTGAAAGAGAAGAAGATA
>JAIOSH010000272.1 GCA_021107685.1 Bacteroidales bacterium
CAAAAATATGTACTTACAAAAGAAAACTTTGAAAAAAAAGCCGGTAAAATAAGAAAAGCAGTTTTACGGCTTTGTGAGGGGGATAATTCGACAACAGTGGTAATTGAGGAACATGATTACAAAAACGGGGTTGGGCAATTAATGGAAGGTGTAATGAAACCATTTAATATAAAACCTGTTATTTACGAAAACGGGGATAAAGTGTATTATTTGAATTGGATAATTTCGGGATGAACATTATTATATATTTGAAGAAACTTTATGTGTACATTGATATCAACCAAATTGAAAGTGTATATGGAACTACGGTAATCCCATCAAAATTTTACGGAGGCAGACCATAAGGCACAAAATTCTTTTACAGACAAACATATTCATCAGTTGGGAAAAAAAATATTGGCTTATCTTTGACTTTAACAAATTATTTTTTTAAAATATTTTAAAGAATAAAAAAAGCCCCGAAAAAACGGAGCTTTTAATAAAACTATCAACTATTATGTTATTTATCAACCTTAATAAATTTCTTAATAATTTCAATTCCATCATTTGATTTGATTCTCAAAGTGTATAAGCCTTGTTGTAAGTCAATAGTATTTATATTTATTATTGAATTATCTCCGTTAATTATTACATTATCTGTTTGTGATACTATTTGACCTGCTTGGTTATATATCAATATTTGAAATACAGCAGATTTTAATAATGAAATTTTTATATGAGCTTCATCAGTTAATGGATTTGGATATATTTCACTTATATCCGATATAAGATCAATATTATTAATGGAATTAACAGAACCGTTTATAGTAGAAGTATTGATAAGTATTTCAATATTATCAATAACAGGATTATTTTCATTAATTGTAACATTTATAGGATAGGTGTATTTTCCGGTAACCTCTGGGTAAATCTGGTAAGATGAAAGAGCAATATTTTCAAAGGAAAAATCACCGGTATAGGATGAATGGGTACATAATAAAGGATTTCCATCATTGTCAAATAACAATATTGGAATATTAGGAGCCGGTACGTTTCTTGGGTTGGGTTGGCTATAGGCGTATGAAATGTTACCATTTAATTTTCCAATACCATATCCGGAATACAGAACGGGAATTAGTTTAATATCTAATTCAAAGTTTGTATAGCATAATTCAATAGTATCTGCTTCTTCCCACTTTAAAACATTACCATAATAAGTTGGCATATATTCATTAAATATACTGGAGTTGGGGTCTAAATCTGCTTTTACGAGATAATCACCTTCAATAACCTGATAAAAATAATAATAGCCTAAAGTATCAAAGTATGCTGTATCAATAGGTACAATATTATCATTATTTTCAACTTTAAACAGATAAGCAATACCTAAATCTATTGGGAAATATTCTCCAAATACGTGACCACCCATATGATAATAATTTTTTATTGCAACTTTAATTCGTTTGGAAATAGAGTTTATACAAATTGTACCTGTAGTTGAGACATATCCCGTAATAGTTAATGTAACTTTATAAATACCTTGTTCAGAAAAATAATGTTCCGGGTTTTGTTCTATTGAAGTGGTTCCATCGCCAAAATCCCAGAACCATGAACAAATGTTGTTTGTTTTAGAATTATCAAAGAAATAATAATGAAAAGGATTATTAAATGATGTATCTTTAATTGAATAAAAATTTGCCTGATAATTGAATGTTGGGACAGAATCGTAAATTTTGAAATTTGCCATGAAAGTATTATTATCACTCCAGTTAAAACGAAAATATACTGTAGTGTCATAATACTCATTGTTTAAATCATAAGTGTAAATAAAAAGAGAGCCTTTATTAACTGATGTATTGATTGTATCATGATAAAAACCATTAGAATCGGTATAAACAATAGAATTAAAAATAAAGTAAGGATTATATGTCGAATCAGAAATAATTTGCACTCTATGATTTTTAACCGGTGCTCCGTTAATATTGTTTGTAATTTGACCTAATAAATAAACAGCATTTTTTTGTCCTACGCCTTGAGCAAAAGTATTTGATAATGATAAAGAAGCAATAAAAACAAATAGAAATATGTTTTTTATTGTTTGAAATAAATATATATTGATTATTCTCATTTTTTATTTTAGTTAAAATTAAAGATAAAACCGGTTCTTACTCCAATTGAATAAGGATGTTTTGTTGTTATCTTACTTCGTTCGTAAGCCGATTTCATATAATATCTCATTGTTGGTTCTATTGCAAGACTTACATTATTTGTTAATTTATATGCTAAACCAACACTTATTAAAAATTGCCAGTGTGTTTTAATTCTTGATGGTATTTTATTATCAATATTAAAAACGTTAATATCTTTATAAGGATAATTTATATCAGGAATTTTTTCATGGATCAGTATTGATAAAGATGGACCGGCTTTAATTGAGTAGGTCATTCTTCTAAATTCTCTACAATAACCAAAAAATAGAGGTATTTGTAAATATGTATATTTGTTTTTTGTTGGGGATAATGAAGTATGTCTGATAGAATCGTACACATCAACAGTAGTGGTGTGATATATTGGAATAATACCATTTTCGGTTGAATCAAAAGTTATTTCATATACATCTTCATAAGAACCAATATAATCATATTTTTCATAGTCTATCGTATAATTACCGTCATCATTAGAAAAAGAAACACCTAATCCGCTTTGTATAAAATAGTCGGAATTTTGATATATTGAATTAATTTCAAATGATAAGCTTCTTTTGTTAGGCACTGCATCTGAGGGATAAAAAATTATCTCCGGAGTAAAATAAATTCCAAATAAAAATTTAGGCTTTGTTATAAAGCTACTTGAACTTATAGCAGACTCAAATGCATTAGAATTCCTGTTATCTAATTGTAAGATAGGATTTAAAGGTCCATAAATAGAATTTGTAATGGACGGGTAGGATAATTTGTTATAATTATTTTTATTTAGAGACAGTAAGGCTAAATCTATATTATTTGTGTTGTTAATATCTGTATTATCAGTTGGGACTGATGAATAATTTTCATTATAAATATTCTGTTTTATTTGAGCTTTTTTAGTGGTTTTGATATTATTAGCTTTTTTTGATTTTATATTTTTCTGATCATCCTTGTCAATATCATAATGATTATTAATCTGGTTTGAACTTATATTAAATAGATTTTGATTCTGAGAAAGTTCTGGATTTTTAACGTGTCTCTTTAAAAAACTTTCTATAGTAAAGGAATCATTGTCAATAATATTAATATTATTATCAGAAATTATATTTATTGGAATTTTATTAATAGTATTGTTTTCAATAGCAGTTTTTTCAGCATATTGAATATTTTCAGGAGTATAGGTCAATAAAAGAAATGTAAATAAGCTAACAGTAAGGATTATAATTGAAATAGCTGTAATACCGCCTTTAGATAAGAAATTATTTCCTTTATTTGGAATGTTTTCTTTTATATTTTTCCAAATATGATCAGGCGGATCAAGTTCAAAATCCTTAAACTTATCTTTGAATAACTCATCAATATTTTTATACTGTTTATTCATTAATAACTTTTTTGTTGCTTTAAAACTTCCTTTTGTAATGTTTTTCTTGCTCTTGACAATTGTGATTTTGAAGTATTTTCAGAAATTTTAAGCATTTTACTTATTTCTTTATGTGTATAACCTTCAATTACATATAAATTAAATATCAAACGGTAACCTTCGGGTAATTGTTGAACAAGATTCAGCAACTCTTTAACAGATAAATTATCAATAATTCCTTCATTATCATAATTAATAATTTCTGTTTGTTCAATACTAATATCTTTTAAATATCGTGCATTTTTTTTGTAAAAATTTATTGCTGTATTAACAATTGTTTTTCTTACCCAACCTTCCAAAGAACCTTCGTTTCTATATGATTTTATATTAGTTAAAATTTTTATAAAGCCGTCCTGAAGAATATCATCTGCTTCCATTTTATTTTTAGCAAAACGAAGGCAAACGCCGTACATCTTAGGTGCATAACGTTTATACAACATTTCATGTGCCTTAGTGTCATTTTTAAGACACCTTTCTATGAATTGCTCTTCAGAATGCATTAAAATAGTTAATATACTCTATTATAGAGTTGGTGTTAAATCAATAAATTAGAACTTTTATTCTTTTGATTAATGTAAAAAAATAGTTTTTACTATAAAATTTGAAACTGTAAAAATACATATTTTTTTTAAACTAACAAAAAAATTTTAATTAATTTTTTGATTTACAATTAATTATTTTAATGCATAAAAAGATTTATATGCACCCTGATATATTTAATAAGACAATAATAGTAATAGAATGGTTGCATTTAAAAGTATTAATAACATAAATTTATATTTAGGAATTATTCAAATAAAAAAAGCCCGCATTTATGCGGGCTTTTATGAATAAATTTTATTTTTTATCCGTTCAATAAATAAAAAAATAAGATTTATTCCGGTATTATTGCCTCAACTGGACAGACATCTGCACAAGAACCACAATCTGTGCATATATCAGGGTCAATTACATAGATATCTCCTTCTGAGATTGCATCTACAGGACATTCGTCAATACAGGTACCACATGCAGTACATTCATCTGTAATTTTATAAGCCATAGTTTTTATGATTTTTGTTAATAAATAAAAAATACGTCGGCAAATTTATATATATTATAATATAATGCAAGAAATTTTTTATAAATATATTGCAAAATAATATTATAGTTAACTTCGCACCAAAAATTTTAACTTAAAAATTAATTAAAATGATGAAAAAACTTGTAAATTTATTGATTGTCGTTACAATTATTATTGGAATGACAAATTGTGAAACTCCGCTCACAGAAGAACAAATGGAAGATCAGTATTCAGGACTAATACCCATAGAGGATAGTTATTCCCCTGTTTCCAAAGCAGTAGTGGAAAAGAGATTAGATATTTATGCCCCTGTAAAATTAACAGCAGATATTAATCATCTTTCGGAAAATGAAAAGCAAATTCTTTTAATTTTATTTGATGTTGCTGATATTATGGATGAAATTTTCTGGGACCAGGCTATTGGTAATAAAAAAGATTTTTTAAGCAAGATTTCTGATGAGGATACGAAAAAATTTACAAAGATAAATTATGGACCATGGGACAGACTAAAGAATAATGCTTCATTTATTGCAGGAATTGGAAAGAAACCCGCAGGAGCCAATTTTTATCCCCCGGATATGACAAAGGATGAATTTGAATCTTTTGATAACCCTGATAAAACCAGCCTATATACATTGATTAGAAGAAATGAAGATGGTTCCTTAAAGTCAGTTTGGTATCACGAAGCCTATGCAAGTAAAGTAAAAAAGGCATCTGAGCTTATGATAAAAGCTTCAGACTTAGCTGATGATGCAGGTTTGAAAAAGTATTTAAGCTTGAGGGCAGAAGCATTACTTACTGATGATTATCAACCCAGTGATTTTGCATGGATGGAAATGCGAAGCTCTAATATTGATTTTGTAGTTGGTCCGATAGAAAATTATGAAGACGGACTATTCGGATATAAAGCTGCACAAGAAGCATTTATTCTTATAAAAGATATTGAATGGAGTAAAAAACTCTCAAAATTTTCTGCAATGCTCCCTGACCTTCAAAGAGGACTGCCTATTGAAGATGAATATAAAAAAGAAATGCCAGGCTCAAAGGCTGATATGAATGCTTATGATGTTATTTATTACGCAGGCGATTGTAATGCAGGCAGCAAAACCATTGCTATTAATTTACCCAATGATGAAGAAGTGCATTTAAAAATAGGTTCAAGGAAATTACAGCTAAAAAATGCAATGAAAGCAAAATTCGATAAGATATTAATTCCAATAACAAATATGTTAATAACTGAAAAGCAACGTAAATATGTGAAATTTAATGCCTTTTTTGAAAATACTATGTTCCATGAAGTGGGTCATGCTATGGGAATTAAAAATACAATTGACGGAAAAAATACTGTAAGAAAAGCATTAAAAGAGCAGTATTCGGCTATTGAAGAAGGGAAAGCCGATATTATGGGGCTATATTTAGTTACACAGCTTTATGAAATGGGTGAGCTTACAAAGGGTGAAGTTATGGATAATTTTGTTACTTTTTTTGCCGGTATTTTCAGGTCAAGCCGTTTTGGAGCAGCAAGTTCTCACGGAAAAGCCAATATGATGCGCTTTAATTACTTTGATGAAAAACAAGTTTTTACTCGTAATGAAGATGGAACTTATACAATTAATTTTGAAAATATGAAAAAAGCTATGGTATCATTAATGCAGGATATTCTTCACATTCAGGGAGACGGAGACTATGAAGCCGCAAAAAAATGGGTAAAAGAAAAAGGTGTAATTATGCCACAATTACAAGCTGATCTTGATAGACTGAATGAAGCAGATATACCTGTTGATATTATATTCGAACAAGGAAAACAATTTGTAGGACTTAATTAATTAGTGTTTGTCCATAATGTCCGATTTCTTCGCAAGCCTCGAACTCGAACATTCTGAACCAAATACTGACTTTATAGACAGACACTAATTAGTGTTCACTTACGAACAAAGACTGTATAAATACGAACATTATTTTTTAAATTATTCAAATAAAAAATATCTTTAACACCCTATTGTTTAATACAATATAAATCTTGGTATGAAATTGGAAATTATATCATAACGTAACTTAAGGCTACAAACAAATATAAATAAAAGTTATATGTTATACGTTATATGTGATACAAAGAAAACTTATATAAACTGATAGCAATATGTTTCATGAAGATATAATGCCTTAATAACTAATAACAAATAACTTATAACAGCTCAGGTGTTATTAAAATATTAATTAATCGTTAAAACTTTGTTTTTTTAACAAACTTTTACAAAGCAATAGTATATTAATTACAAAAAACAATAAAATTAGAATTTTTAAAATTATTATTATGTTAAATAAAATTACAACAATGCAGAAATTTTCCCCGGTATTTTTAAAAAACGGAGCTAAAATCCGAAAATTTTCAATAAAAAAATTGATGTTTACAATATTAATTGTATTTGCCCTGAGTATTAATTCTTTTGCTTCTTGTCCTCCCGATGAGGGAATGTGGTTGCCAATGTTCGTAGAACGTTTGAATTATGTTGATATGCAAAAGATGGGTTTACAATTGACATCGGAAGAAATATATAGTATTAATAATTCAAGTTTAAAAGATGCAATTGTTGGTTTGGCGGGCAGTAGTGAACCAAGAGGATATTTTTGTACAGGAGAAATAGTTTCTGATCAGGGTTTATTATTTACAAATCATCATTGCGGATTCGACGCAGTACAAAAACACAGTTCATTGGAACATGATTATCTTACTGATGGATTTTGGGCAATGAACAAAAGTGAAGAATTACCTAATGAAGATCTGACAGCTTCATTTCTTATTCGTATGGAAAATGTAACAGATAGCATTTTACCTGCCTTATCTGATACTATGTCAGAATCCGACAGAAGTTCAAAGATCAGAAAATTATCCAAGAAACTAAAAAAAGAAGCATCGGAAGATGGGAAATATCATGTTACTGTAAATAGTTTTTATGGAGGAAATGAATATTATATGTTTATTTATGAAGTATTTGAGGATGTTCGTTTAGTTGGTGCACCTCCATCAGCTATTGGAAAATTCGGAGGAGATACTGATAACTGGATGTGGCCCAGACATACCGGTGATTTTACAATATTCCGTGTTTATTCAGCACCTGACGGTTCGCCTGCAAAATATGCCGATGAAAATGTGCCTTTAAAACCCAAACATTATTTACCTGTTTCATTAAAAGGTATTGAAGAAGAAGATTTTGCTATGGTATGGGGATATCCCGGAGGTACTGACCGTTATCTTACTTCTTATGGAGTTGAATTCAAACTCCAAAACACAAACCCAATTCTTATTGATATTTTAGGAAAAAGACTTGATGTAATGAAAGAAGATATGGATGCAGATCCTGATGTAAAAATAAAATATGCTTCACAATATGCTGGTTTGGCAAATGGATGGAAAATGTTTATAGGTAGTAGTAAAGGTTTAAAAAGATTAAAAGTTTATGATAAAAAAGTAAAAATTGAAAAGAATTTTATGGAGTGGGTTAATTCTGACCCTGAAAGGATGAAGAAATATGGAAATGCTTTGGATGATATTGCCAAAGCTAATAAAGAAATGGAAAAAGAAATTACCCCGTTACTATATCTTAATTTAGCAGCAATGGGACCCGGTATTATCAGCTTTGCACGGAATTTTATGCAATTTCACGGGCTTCTTGAAGATCAAAAAGAAAACCCTGAAGCTGTTAAAGAAACCGCTGAACAACTTAATGAAGTTGCCATAGAACATTTTAAAGATTATAATCCTCCTACTGATAAAAAAATGTTAGCAGAATTATTTAAAATGTATGCTGACAACATTTCCCCAAAAAAATATCCTGAAATTTTTTCTGAAATTAATAAGAAATATAAGGGTGATTATAAGAAATTTGCCAATGATGTCTTTAAAAATTCCATATTTGCAAGTTTGGATAAAACTGAACAGTTTTTAGAGAATCCTAAATTTAAAACTTTAGATAAGGACTTGGCTTATAAAACAATGAACGGTTTGTTTGAGACACTTATGAAAATATCAGGAAAATACAGTAGTGAACGAAAAAAATTAAATAAAGGCGAGAGACTTTTCATAGCAGGTTTAAGAGAAATGAACCCTGATAAAGTTTATTATCCTGATGCTAATTCAACAATGAGACTAAGTTATGGAAAAGTAATGGATTATTTTCCTGCCGATGCAGTTCATTATGATTATATAACTACTTTAGAAGGGGTTATGGAAAAAGAAGACCCTGATAATGATGAATTTATTGTACCGGAAAAATTAAAAGAATTATATCAGGAGAAAGACTACGGACGTTATGGAAAGGATGGAGAATTAATTATTTGCTTCTTAACTACTAATGATATAACAGGAGGCAATTCGGGAAGTCCTGTAATTAATGGCAATGGTGAGCTTATTGGTTTGGCTTTCGATGGTAACTGGGAAGCAATGAGCGGAGATGTGGCATTTGAACCTGAACTGCAAAGAACAATTAATGTTGACATTCGTTATGTATTATTTATCATTGATAAATTTGCAGGAGCCACTAACCTGATTGATGAATTGACTATTGTGGAATAGATTATTCTATCAATTTTTAATTATCAATATATTAAAAGTGATTATCATTTGTTACCAATGATAATTCATAACTTTTACAAATTGCAGCAATCCCAAAATCATTTTTAGGTATCAATTTCTCTGTTTTTATTATGATATTTTTTCCATTCAGAATATCTATTACCACATTTGTACCTATTGCTAATTCTTCCATCTTACCAACCCCCTTTAATATCTGAGAATTCTTTTTTATTAATTCTTGTTTTATATATTAAAAAAATAAAATATATTTGCCGTAATTTATATTCAGTCTAAATTAAAATAACAATTCTATGACCCTGCACGAGCTTAACCAGGGAGAAAAAGGCGTTATAACTAAGGTTAGGGGACGTGGTGCTTTCCGTAAACGTATCACAGAAATGGGATTTGTTAAAGGTAAAATTATTACCGTAATCAGAAAAGCCCCGCTAAAAGACCCGATTGAGTATAATATAATGGATTATCAGGTTTCCCTAAGACGAAGTGAGGCTAAGCTTGTTGAGGTTATTACTGAAAATGAAGCAAGAAATTCGAAAAAGGCAAATAGTGATTTCAATGGTACAATTACCAATGAGATACTAAAAAATACAGCAAAGAAAAAAGGAGAAATAATTGATGTTGCATTGGTTGGAAACCCGAACTCAGGGAAAACAACGCTTTTTAATTTTGCTTCAGGCTCAAAAGAGCATGTCGGGAATTATGGCGGTGTTACTATTGATTTGAAACAAGCTAAGTTTAAGCAAAACGGATATACTTTTAATATTATAGATCTGCCCGGCACTTATTCCTTAACAGCATATACACCTGAAGAGCTTTATGTTAGAAAATATATTTTAGGCTCAGTTCCCGATGTAGTAATTAATGTTGTTGATGCTTCAAACCTTGAACGTAACCTGTATCTTACCACACAGCTAATTGATATGGATATTAAGGTTATTGTTGCATTGAATATGTACGACGAATTATCGGCAAAAGGAGATAAATTTGATTATAAATCACTTGGGAAAATGATAGGTATTCCTTTTGTTCCTACTGTAGCTTCAAAAAGAAAAGGTATTAAAGAATTATTCCAAAAGGTGATAGATGTTTATGAGGATAATGACCCCACTGTTCGTCATATTCATATTAATTACGGAAAAGGTGTTGAAACTTCTATCAAAAATATCCAGGATAAAATCTGGGAAAATAAATCGCTTACCGATAAAGTATCTTCAAGATTCTATGCTATAAAATTATTAGAAAAAGATAATGGAGTTAAATTTTCTTTATCAAGACTAAATAATTATAATGATATTAAGGAAACACTTGCAGCAGAGATCAATAAATTGGAAAGCCATCTAAATGAAGATAGTGAAACTTTAATTACTGATGCAAAGTACGGATTTATAGCAGGTGCATTAAAAGAGACATTTCAAAGTAATAAGCAAAAAAGGAAATTAAAAACAGATACTGAAATAATTGATACTTTTATAACACACAGGCTTTTCGGTTTTCCAATATTTATTTTCTTTTTATGGCTTATGTTTCAATCAACATTTTCAATCGGGGCGTTTCCGATGAGATGGATAGAGCAATTAATAAGCATTATTGGAAGAAATATTGAAAATATAATGCCTTCGGGTATTTTAAAGGATTTAATTGTTGATGGAATTATTGGCGGTGTCGGTGGTGTTATAATTTTTTTACCAAACATCCTTATACTATTCTTTTTTATTTCATTAATGGAAGATACGGGCTATATGGCAAGAGCAGCCTTTATAATGGATAAATTAATGCACAAGATCGGATTACACGGAAAATCATTTATTCCTTTGGTTATGGGATTTGGATGTAATGTGCCTGCAATAATGGCAACACGAACTCTTGAAAATAAAAATGACAGATTATTGACAATGCTTATAAATCCATTTATGTCGTGTAGTGCCCGTTTACCTGTTTATGTGCTTTTAATAGGGGCTTTCTTCCCTGAATATCCCGGTACTGTGCTGTTCTCAATTTATTCAATAGGAATTTTAATTGCTATTGGTGTAGCAATAGTATTTAAAAAAACAATATTTAAGTCGAAGGAAGTGCCTTTTGTTATGGAATTACCACCTTACCGAATTCCAACATTAAGGACAATTATTCGCCACATGTGGCATAAAGCATCACTATATTTACGAAAAATGGGAGGCGTAATTTTAATTGCCTCAATAATTATATGGGCTTTGGGTTATTTTCCAAGAGAAATTGAAAATTCAAAAAAAATCAATTCAATAATTAATCAAACTGAATTAGAATATACTCAACAGTTGGATTTAATTTCTTCTACTGACACATTAAAAATAAAAGAATTATTAAAAGAAAAGGAAACAACTGTTAGAAGCCTTGAATTAAGAAAGGAAAACGAACATCAGGCAAATTCATACATTGGCAGAATAGGACATTTTATTGAACCTGTTATGAAACCATTAGGATTTGACTGGAAAATGAGTGTAAGCCTTTTAGCCGGGGTGGCTGCAAAAGAAATTGTAGTTAGTACAATGGGAGTTTTATATCAAGCTGATACTAATGACGATAATGTATCAAATAATTTGAAAACAACACTGCAAACTCAGACATATAAAAATGGAGATAAAAAAGGCAAAAATATTTTTACTCCATTAATTGCTTTTGCATTTATAATGTTTATTTTGATTTACTTCCCTTGTGTTGCAGTAATTGTTGCTATAAAAAAAGAATCAGGGAACTGGAAATGGGCTTTATTTATGGTTGTTTATACAACTTCCCTTGCGTGGCTAATTTCATTTTCAGTTTATCAGGTTGGCAGCTTGTTTTAGTATAAATTCATGTTTTTTAATCTTTCAGCAACAATTCCCGAAATTTTACCAATATCAATTCTGTCCTGCTTCATAGTATCTCTTTCTCGGATAGTAACAGTGTTATCTTCTATAGTTTGATGATCAACAGTAATACAATATGGTGTGCCAATAGCATCCTGTCTTCTGTAACGTTTGCCAATAGAATCTTTTTCTTCGTAATAGCACATATAGTCATATTTTAAACTATTGAAAATTTCGAGTGCTTTTTCAGGTAATCCATCTTTTTTCACTAATGGAAGAACTGCTGCTTTAATTGGTGCCAGGAAAGGCGGTAGCTTCATCACAACTCGTTCGGAGCCATCTTCAAGTTTTTCTTCTGTAAAAGCATGGCTGAATACAGCGAGAAAAGTTCTGTCTAATCCAATGGAAGTTTCTACAACACAAGGTACATAGCTATCCTTCAAATCAGGGTCGTAGTATTGAATTTTTTTTCCTGAAAATTTTTGATGTGAACTCAAATCGAAATCAGTTCTTGAGTGAATTCCTTCCAGTTCTTTAAATCCTATTGGAAATTCAAATTCTATGTCAAAAGCTGCATTTGCATAATGAGCCAGTTTTTCATGTTTATGAAATTTATATTTGTTTTCAGGTATTCCCATTCCAAGATGCCATTTCATTCTCTGTTCTTTCCAGTATTCAAACCATTTCAGTTCTTCGCCCGGACGTACGAAAAATTGCATTTCCATTTGTTCAAATTCACGCATACGGAAAATAAATTGCCGGGCAACAATTTCGTTTCTGAAAGCCTTTCCTATCTGTGCAATACCGAAAGGTATCTTCATCCTGCCTGTTTTTTGAATGTTGAGGAAATTAACAAAAATACCCTGGGCGGTTTCAGGACGTAAATAAATCCGGCTGGCTTCTTCGCTTAAAGAACCAATATTTGTAGAAAACATTAGATCAAACTGCCTTACATCAGTCCAGTTCCTTGATCCTGAAAGCGGGCAAACAATTCCAAGTTCCTCAATCAGGTTTTTTATATCATCTAAGTTGTTCTCATCCATTGCAGGGTAAAGCCGGGTTTTTATATCTTCAATTTTTACCTTATAATCCAGAACTCGTTTATTGGTACTAAGGAATTGCTGCTCATCAAAAGCCTCGCCAAACCTTTTGGCTGCTTTAGTTACTTCTTTTTGTATCTTAGCTTCTATTTTGACAATGTGATCCTCTACTAAAACATCTGCCCTGTAACGTTTTTTTGAATCTTTATTGTCTATCATAGGGTCATTGAAAGCATCAGTATGACCAGAGGCTTTCCATACAGTCGGATGCATAAAAATTGCTGCATCAACACCAACAATGTTCTCGTGGTACTGAACCATTGATTTCCACCAGTAATCTTTAATATTGTTTTTTAATTCAACACCATATTGTCCGTAATCATATACGGCACTTAATCCGTCATAAATTTCACTTGACTGGAAAATAAACCCATACTCTTTTGCATGAGAAATGATCTTTTTGAAAATATCTTTATTATTTGCCATGCTGCAAAAATAAAATAAAGTTTTAAATTAATATTATTTATTCCGATACTTTTTCATGTAATGATTTAAAGCCATTTCCAATTATTTCATTTGCATTTATTACAGTCAGGAAAGCTTTTGAATCAACTTTATTAATAAAATCCTGAAGAATTGCTAATTCTCTTCTGTTAACTACTGTAAAAATAATGGATTTTTCAGCCCCGTTATACATTCCGTTACCTTGAATAAATGTGCCGCCTCTGTTTAGGTCATTAATAATTTTATCACGAATTTCTTCGTGTTTTTCCGAAATAATAAATAAAGTTTTATCATAACTAATACCTTGTAATACAATATCGATAACTCTTCCTGTAATAAATATTACTATTAAAGAATATAAAGGGATTTTCCAATCCTGAAAAGCAATCATACCAACAATAACTATCACGGAGTCAACATAAATCATTAATTGTCCTAATGGTAGTTTGGTATATTTACAAATAATCATTGCAACAATATCAGTTCCTCCTGATGTAGCTTTGGATTTAAAAATCAGTCCTAATCCTAATCCTAATAACACACCACCGAAAATTGAAGAAAGTAATGCATCGCCTTCAACTAAAGGAGCATCTCCATGTAAATATGTTAAGCTATCAACAAAAAAAGCTGTTAAGACAAAACCAATTACGGTTTTAATTCCAAACCTTGGTCCGAGTATCTTTATTCCGATAATTGTCAAAGGTATATCAAACAAAAGAGCTATTATACCAACAGGAGTGCCGAATGAATAATGTAATACGATAGATATACCATAAACACCTCCCGGAATAATTTTATATGGAGTTATAAAAAACACAAATCCTGCTGCAAGGATAAATGACCCAACAACAATCAGGCTATATGCAATAAACCATTTTTTTGAAAATAATTTTTCTTTTTGAATAAATGACATATCTTAAATATTTTAATTGATTTTTTAAAAAGCCTGCAAAAGTAATTTGTTTTTAATTCTTTCATAAAAAAATAAAAAAATATTTTTTAATTTTAAATTAATTCTTCATAACTGGATAAAATTATCCGTTATTACATACATATTAATAAGAATACAATAAAAGATAATACTAATTTTTTATATTTGAAAAATAATTTTTAGAAAAATACTTATATGCAACCCTTTTATATAAAAAATTGTCTTTTGTTTGAAAGCTGATTTTTAGATTCTTTATTTTATTTTGGTATAATTCCTGTGGGATGTTAAAGCTATTTTATTCAATAGGATTATACTAAATATCAAATTATTTTTTTTAAAGAAATATTTTTTTATTAATTTAGCCCACTTTTATAGATAAATATATAATGTATAATAAAATAAGAATAAGTAGCTATAGTATAATATTGTTTTTGTTATTATTTGGTTTTGCGGTTTTTGCCCAGCAGGAACCCCAATTCACGCAAAATATGTTTAATACTATGGCAATAAATCCGGGGTTTGCAGGGAGCAAAGATGCAATATGTGCAACGGGTTTAATAAGACAACAATGGGTGGGATTTAAAGATGAGGATGGTAATAAAGTAGCTCCTGAAACTTTTTTAATTTCGATTAATTCACCGGTAAATATATTACACGGAGGGCTTGGAGCAACGATAATTCAAGACAATTATGGTTTTTTTAAAGATATTACTTTAAAAATTGCTTATGCATATCGCTTTGATATAGGAATGGGAAATTTAGGCTTGGGAATAAATTTAGGTTTTCTAAATCAATCAGTTGATTTTAGTAAATTTAATCCCATTCAAGCAAATGATCCATTAATTTTAAATAGTGAAGAAAGTGATATGATGTTGGATTTTGGTGCGGGAGCTTATTATCTTGTTCCAAACAAATATTATATTGGATTATCAACTACACAAATAACTCAGACTAATGCAGAATACGCTTCAGAAAACAATATTGTAAAATTTTATTTAAAAAGGCACTATTATTTAACAGCCGGATATGAATATACTTTACCAAGAAATCCATCATTTGAAATTGACCCTTCTTTATTACTGAAATCCGATGGAGTTAAAAACCAAATTGACATTGCTTGTTTATTGAAATATAATAATAAAGTATGGGGAGGCGTTAATTACAGAATTCAGGATGCGATATGTGTCATATTAGGTTTAAAGATTAAAGATATTCGCATAGGATATTCTTATGATATAAATACTTCTGCAATTGGCTCAAGTGGAAGTCATGAAATAATGGTAGGATATTGCTTTAAGATTGATATTGAGAGTGGCAGAAGGAGTTATAAAAATACTAGATTCTTATAATATAGAAAAAATGTAACTATTTATTGTACATTTAGTAAAACGGAGAATTACAATAAAGATTTACAAATCACGTTACTTTGATAATAAAATCAGCTTTTGATATGAAAAATCTTGTTTTTTATTTATTAATATTAATAATACTGGGTAGTTGTGGCAACTCAGGAAATGGTGAATTAATAGGAGTACAAAACCGCAAACCTTTTTATCAACCTGTTCCTTATGGTATGGTTTATATTCCATTAGGAAGTTATACAATGGGTGTTAGTGATCAGGATGTACCCTATTCACAAGTTTATGAAGCCAAAACAGTTACAATATCAGCTTTTTATATGGATGAAACTGAAATAACAAATAATGAGTACAGACAATTTGTTTATTGGGTTCGTGATTCAATTGCCCGTTTATTATTAGGTGATATATTCCCTGAAGATTTTTTGGTTGAAGAAAATAGAAAAACAGGAGAAATTTATGAACCACCTTTTTTAAATTGGAATAAAAAAATTGATTGGAATGGAGAAGAAGAAAGAGAAACTTTAGAAGAAATGTTCTTACCTGAACATGAAAGATATTTTAGAAAAAAGGAAATTGACACAAGAAAGTTGAACTATGAATATTACTGGGTTGATTTAAGAGCTGCTTCACGAAAAGATTTTACAGAAGAAGGAAATCCTGAAGCGGCAAGTTTAGCCAATCGCCCGTTAGGATTAAAAGATAGGTCGGTATATGTTAGAAAAGAAGTAATAAACGTTTATCCTGACACATTATCCTGGCTTTTTGATTATTCCTATTCTTATAACGACCCTTTGACAAAAAAATATTTTTGGCATCCTGCTTATGATAATTATCCTGTTGTAGGTGTTAACTGGAAGCAGGCAAAGGCATTTTGCGTTTGGCGGACACAGTTACTCAATAGTTATCTTACATCCAGAAACAAAAAAGGAGAAGCCAGCGCGAGTGAATTTCGTTTGCCAACAGAAGCAGAATGGGAATGGGCAGCAAGAGGCGGTTATGATTTAAATCCTTATCCGTGGGGAGGTCCTTATACAAGAAATGAAAAAGGATGTTTTTTAGGTAATTATAAACCTCTTAAAGGTAATTATATTGATGACGGCGGCGCTACTCCTATTATTGTAGCACATTATCCTTCTAATGACTGGGGTTTATTTGATATGGCAGGTAATGTTGCCGAATGGACAAGTGATGCATTTCATGAAGCTGCTTATAATTTTACATGGGACTTAAATCCTAATTATACTTACAATGCAAAAGAATCAGACTTTCCTACTTTAAAAAGAAAAGTTATCAGGGGTGGTTCTTGGAAAGATATTGGGTATTATTTACAGGTTTCCTCTCGTACTTATGAATATCAGGATACTGCTAAATGTTATATAGGTTTTAGATGTGTTCAGTATTATCTTGGCAGACAGAAAGGTGACAATCCGGCCAGAGCCTCTCATGTTTATCAAAAATAAATGTTTTATTTAAATTTAATCTATTAATTGTTTTATTATTATGGCTATAAGTAATATTGTAAAAAGCAGAGGGTTTAGAAATTTTATGGCTAAACTCTATGGCTGGGGCGCTTCAGTAGTAATATTAGGAGCTTTATTCAAGATTAATCACTATCCGGGTGCGGAATATATGCTTATTATGGGTTTGGGTACCGAAGCTGTAATATTTTTCTTTTCAGCTTTTGAACCTCCTCATGTTGAACCAGACTGGAGCCTTGTTTATCCGGAATTAGCAGGTATGTACCATGGAATTACTTCTGATGAAGAAGATGAAATAGAAGGAAGAGAAGGACTAACAGAAGAACTTGATAAAATGTTAGAAAATGCAAAAATAGGTCCTGAACTTATTAATAGTTTGGGAAAGGGATTAAAGAATTTAAGTGATAACACCTCAAAATTATCTGATATTTCCAATGCTGCTGTAGTTACTGATAAATATATAGAAAATGTAAAAGGTGCTGCTACATCTGTTGGAGAACTTTCAAATTCGTATAAAAAAACATCAGAAGTTCTAAATAAAGATATAAACACCTCGGAAGAATATTTAAAACATGTTCAAAGTGCTTCAGAAACAGTTTCTAATCTTTCAAATGTATATGAACAAGCATCAGAATCATTAAAAAAAGATTTATCTGCTACTGAAGAATTTTCAGGAAGTATAAAAGCAGCTACCGAATCAGCCAATATATTAGCTGAAAAGTATAAAAAATCAACTGAGATATTAACAAAATCAGCAGAAGCACTGGATTTCACATCTGTTGAAGGAAATTCATATAATGTACAACTACAAAAAATTTCCAATAATCTCTCCGCGTTAAATACAGTTTATGAAATGCAGCTAAAAAATTCAAATGCTCAGGCAGAAACTACAAATAAATTTCAGGAAACACTTAATAACTTTTTAAGTAATCTGGATGGCTCTGTTGAAAATACAATTAAATATAAAGATAATCTTTCTGCCCTTAATTTAATTTTTCAAAAACAACTTAAAGGTTCAAACGAACAAGTTGAATCTACTACTAAATTGAAAGAAATGCTTGATCAATTCCTCAATAATCTTAATCAATCTTCAGAAAAAACTATAAAATATAACGAAGAATTAGAAATTTTAGCAAAAAAAGTATCCGCACTTAATACTATATATGGAAATATGCTTTCTGCTATGAATGTAAATATTAATAATTAAAAATAACAACTATAATATAAATGGCTTCATATAAAGAAACACCAAGGCAGAAAATGATTGCCATGATGTATTTGGTACTAACAGCTCTTTTGGCTCTTAATGTATCTAAAGAAATTCTGGATGCTTTTCTTGTTGTTAACGAAAGTATGGAAACAACAAATGAAAAATTTGCAAAAAAAATTGATGAAACCTATTCAGAATTTCAGAAACAATATACTATAAATACTAAAAAAGTTGAAGATTATTGGTTTAAAGCTAAAGAAGCAAGAAAGCTTAGTCAGGATATGGTTAAATATCTTGACAGTATTAAATTCACAGTCATTTCCAAAACCGAGGGTATTACAATGGCTGAAGCAGCTATAATCCCATTAGCTGAATGTAAAAAAAAGGATGATTTTAACAGGCCAACTTATTATTTTATAGGATCTGAATATAATGGAGAAGCTTATACAATCAAGAAAAAAATAAATGAGTATAAACAAAATATCCTCAAGATCATTGAGGAAGAACACAGAGAATTTATTGAACAAAGAATAGGTTTAATAACCGATGGTGAATATAGAAGTGCTGATGGTATGCGTGTACCATGGGAAAGACATAATTTTTATCATACTATTTTGGCTGCTGACATAACAATTCTTAACAAAATTATTGCAGAAGTTTATAATGCCGAATCTGATGTTATTACTTATTTATATAAATCAATTAGTGCTGAAGATTTTAAATTTAATAAAGTAGGTGCTAAGGTAATCCCAAATAGTAATTATATTTTTTTAGGTGATGAGTATAAAGCTGAGGTTTTAGTTGCTGCTTATGATACCACACAAAACCCTGAAGTTTATGTTATTGAAGGTAGTGATACTCTAACAATGAGAAACCTGGGTTTAGCAAAACAATATGAAGGTAAAGAAGGAATGGTTGAACTGACTTTCCCGGCAAGTACCGAAGGAACAAAAAAATATGCTGGAATTATAAGAATGGTAACACCTTTGGGTGATACAAATAACTATCATTTTAGTCACGAATATATCGTTGCTAAACCATCTGCTACTATTTCTCCTACTAAAATGAATGTTTTTTACCGAGGAGTAGATAATCCGGTTTTAATTTCTGCATCAGGTACTGCTGATGCACATATACGCCCTGATATTACTGCGGGTAGCATCATTAGGGAAACAGAAGGTTGGGTTGTTAAAAATCTTCCTTCAAATGCTATTAATACTACAATTAAAATTTATGCAGATGATAAGGGCGACAGGAAATTTATGGGCGAACAATTATTTAGAATAAAAAAACTGCCCGATCCACTTGCAAAGATAATGGGAGTTAAAGAAGGCAAAATTTCTAAAAAGAAATTATTAGCTAATACGTTTCTTGTATGTCAGTTACCTGAATGGGTTGATTTTGAATACAAATTTAAGGTTACATCGTTCACAATGATAATACCCCTTGGGGGAGGATACGTTACTAAAGAAAAATCTGAAGACCAAAAGTTTAATCAGAAAATGAAAGATATGATTCAAACACTTAAAAAAAACGATGTAATTCTTTTTCAAGATATTAAAGTTCGTGGTCCTGAAGGCCCGCGTAAAATAGAATCTATTACAATAACTCTTAATTAAATATTTAATGAAACTATATGGAGGTAATATGAAAAAAATATTGAGCATCCTTTTTATATTAGGACTATTTCTCGGAACAACAGAAATTACTTATTCACAAGTTCTGGATAGCCCCAGAGATGGTGTTTACGATGAAATTCATACACCGGAAAAAGTTCCTATTCCTTATACTCATGTCAGGGAAGCAGATGTTATATGGTCAAAAAGAATATGGCGTATAATTGATTTACGTCAAAAAATCAATCAACCTTTTTATTATCCTGTAGAACCTCAAAAAGGATGGAGAAATTTAATGACTATCATTATGGAGGCTGTAAGAGAAGGTACAATAACAGCTTATGATCCGAACACAGATGATCAATTCCTTGTTCCTATGAGTTATCAGGAAATAGAAACTAAATATTCTAGTATTGACACTATGCCTGTTTATGACCCTGATAACCCTGAGATAATCCTAGAATATAAAGTAATAACAGAGGGTCTTGATGTTGCAGAAATCCAAAGAATAAAAGTTAAGGAAGTATGGTTTTTTGATAAACAACGTTCAGTTATGGATGTCAGAATTCTCGGTATTTGTGCTGTTAGGAATGTTTATGATGAAGATGGGAACTTTTATGCTTTAGAAAATTTATTTTGGATATATTTCCCCGAAGCAAGACCGGTTTTTGCAATAAATGAAGTATTTAACAGGCACAATGGTGCTGAAAGAAGGACATACGATGAAATATTCTGGAAAAGAATGTTCGGAAGTTATATTTATAAAGAAGAAAATGTTTATAACAGGGATATCGGTGATTATGCTACAGGTATGGATGCCTTATTAGAAGCCGAAAGAGTAAAAAATGAATTATTTGAGTTTGAACACGATCTATGGGAATTTTGATGTAATTCACCAATATATATCAAAATTGTATAAAAATAACCCCGTACTGAAGTAACTGAAGTACGGGGTTTATTATTTTTAAGGAGTAACAAAGTAATAATTTTATTGTTATTTATACAAATAAAATAATGCCATATAATTTTTTAGAAACTTCTATTGAATATTTAAAAGGTGTTGGTCCTGTAAGAGCTGAACTATTAAAAAAGGAATTGAATATTTTTACTTTTCATGACCTGATTGGTTTCTATCCTTTTAGATATATAGATAGAAGCAAGTTTTACAAAGTTAATGAAGTTAATGAAGTTAATGAAGATTTATCTTATGTTCAGATAAAGGGAAAAATTACAGGCGTACATACTATCGGAAGTCAAAGAGCAATAAGATTAATTGCATATTTAACTGATGATACAGGACAGATAGAATTGGTATGGTTTAAAGGGATAAAATGGATTAAAGATAAATTCAAACCCGATGAGGAATATATTGTTTTCGGTAAACCTACAATTTTTAACAAGAAGTTTAATATCGCACATCCGGAAATAGAAGTTGTTTCAGAACAAATAAATATTTTAGGTGAAACATTACAACCGTTTTATAGCTCGACTGAAAAATTAAAATCAAAAGGGCTTGACAGCAAAGGAATAGAAAAGATAATGAAAAATCTTATTCTATTATCCAAAGAAAAAATTCCGGAAATACTCTCAGATGAAATAATACAAAATTTAAAATTAATATCAAGGGAAGAAGCACTAATAAATATACATTTCCCAAAAGATAAAGAAATTTTACAAAGATCTCAGTCAAGATTGAAATTTGATGAATTATTCTTTATTCAATTAAATTTAATAAATCTAAAATATATTAGGATACAAAAATACAAAGGTCACAAATTTTCTGTTGTAGGAGATTATCTTAATAATTTTTTTTATAATAACCTTCCTTTTGAATTAACCACAGCACAAAAAAAAGTAATAAAAGAAATTCGTGCTGATATTGGTTCAGGAAAACAAATGAATAGATTGCTTCAGGGAGATGTTGGCAGCGGAAAGACATTGGTCGCCTTAATGACAATATTAATAGCCCTTGATAATAAATATCAGGCATGTTTAATGGCTCCTACAGAAATTTTGGCAAATCAACATTATGAATCCATAACAAAAATGCTGAAAGGATTAAGTATTAATATTAATATACTTACAGGTTCAACCAAAACATCACAACGAAAAATTATTCACGAACAATTGTTTAATGGTGATTTACAGATATTGATAGGTACACATGCCTTGATTGAAGAAACTGTAAAATATAAAAATCTTGGTTTGGTAATTATTGATGAACAACATAGATTCGGTGTTGCTCAACGTGCAAGATTATGGAAAAAAAATATTATACCACCTCATATTTTAGTAATGACAGCTACTCCAATCCCCAGAACACTTGCAATGACGCTTTATGGCGATCTTGATTTTTCAATAATTGATGAATTGCCTCCCGGAAGAAAACCAGTTAAAACAGTTCATTATTATGATTCTAATCGGTTAAGAGTTTTAGGATTCATAAAAACCCAAATAAAAAATGGCAGGCAAATATACATTGTTTATCCTTTAATAAATGAATCTGAAACACTTGATTTAAAAGATTTAATGGATGGTTATGAAAGTATAGTCCGCGAATTCCCTTCACCTGAATATGCAATAAGTATAGTTCATGGTCAAATGAATACCGCAGATAAGGATTTTGAAATGGAACGTTTTGTAAAAGGAGAAACTCAAATAATGGTGGCAACAACAGTTATTGAAGTGGGTATTGATATTCCCAATGCTTCTATTATGGTAATTGAAAATGCTGAACGCTTTGGTCTTTCACAATTACACCAACTAAGGGGAAGGGTTGGCAGAGGTGCCGAGCAATCATATTGTATATTAATGACTAATTATAAATTAACCACAGAAGCAAGAAAAAGAATTGAAACTATGGTCAAAACTTCTGATGGATTTGAAATTGCTGATGTTGACTTAAAACTCCGGGGTCCAGGTGATTTACAAGGTACTCAACAGAGTGGAATAATTGATTTGAAAATAGCTGACCTTATTAAAGATGAAAAAATATTAAAATATGCAAGAAACCTAGCTATTAAAATTCTAGAAGATGACTCTAAGCTCAAAAAAGAAATTAATATCCGAATAGCTGATCATTTAAAATTTATTAATAGAAATAAATCTGACTGGGGTTTGATAAGCTAATTGCTATATACATTATCTTCAGATATTTTTTTTAATTTTTGTTTATAAATAATTTTGAAATTCCAATAATATTATTATCTTTGTTCTAAAAAAGTATAAATTTAATATTATTTCTTCAACTTTTATAGCAAACAAGGATATTTAATAATTAATAAACTTTTATAAAAGTATTAAAAAATTATTCAGATGAAAAAAAAATCAGCAAATAAATTAATAATTATTGGAGTTTTAATAATTTTAATTTCTTTACCATTTTCTCTTTTTTCACAGGAAGATGAAACAGATGTAGAAAAATTCTCTTCAGCCCAGAGTTCAGATTTTTCAGAAAATTGGGCTGTTTCATTAAGAATAAACACTTTGGGACCAGGAATTGGTATAATCAAATATTTAAGCCCTTCATTTAATATCAGATTAGGTGCAGGTTATTTTAAATATACTTATGATGATAAAATATATGATCTTGATATTGACCAAAGTTGTGTTTTGAAATTAGGTTCCGTTTCTCTATTAACTGATTGGTATTTTGCTAAAGATGCAAGCAAATTTCATTTAACCGGAGGTTTGGTTTATAATTTTACCGAACTTAAAGTTACCGGAGTACCTTATAATGCATATACTGTTGGTGGTTTAGTTATTCAACCTGATGATATTGGAAAGCTTGAAATAGAAATAACTCCTAATAAAGTTAATCCTTATTTAAGTATAGGTTATGGAATGTTAGTATCACAACAAAAAGTCGTTTCTTTTAATGTAGAGTTAGGGGCTTTATATATGGGAGACCCTCATGTTGATATGACCGCATCTGAGATGATAACACCTACTGCTGACCAAACAGAGATCATTGAAGATAATTTTAAAGGATATAACATATATCCTATTTTAAGTTTTCAACTATGTTTTAGAATATTATAATTATAAATAATTAAAAAATAAACAACTATGAAATTACACAAATTTCACATATTACGCATTACTTTAAGAATATTAATTGTAATTGCAATAATAGGAGTTTCATGTAAGAAACTTGATAATCCTACTGAAGGTATAAAATTAATTGTTAATTATGACCTTATCAAAGCATCATTTTCAATAAAATTTATAAATGCTAAAACAAGCGAACCAATTGGACTTTCTGATGGTAAAATTGTAGAAATTACAATTACAGGTCAAGATAAGGACAAAGTATTGGATGTAACAGGAGTTAAGAATAGTTATTATAAATATGAATCTGCCGGGGGATTCTTTGGATTATCTATAGACCCAAATGTCCAGCCCTCCGAAGCTAATCCTGTTGAGTTTACTGTCGTTGCCGAAGCAAATGGTTTTGTAAATAATAGTATTCCTTTTTCTGTAAAAAGCGAACAACATCTGTCATTAGTAGTGCAAATGGTTGAAATAAATAATCCTCCTGAAGGAGTTGATGTTGTATCTGATAATACCGGTAATGCGAATAATGGAGTTGTTAGCAATGACATTGTTCTGACAACAGATCCTGTTTCAACTACTTTTTCAACATCCACGCTTACAATACCGAAGGATGTTGTATTAAAAGATGCATCAGGTACAAAATTAAACGGAACTTTAACAACTTCATTTATTTATTTAAGCAACAGGCATGATGAATCTTTAGCTTCTTTCCCCGGAGGATTGATTACTAATATTAATACAGT
Organism: Bacteroidales bacterium; assembly: GCA_021107685.1. GTDB lineage: Bacteria > Bacteroidota > Bacteroidia > Bacteroidales > SMBSF39 > SMBSF39. The sequence goes on from JAIOSH010000272.1 coordinate 25,001, forward strand.
AACAAACCCTGTTCTGTTTTATTCAGCCGGCTATGCAGCTATCGAAATTAAGGATGCATCCGGTAGAAAAGCAAAAATAATTGAAGGAA
>JAIOSH010000124.1 GCA_021107685.1 Bacteroidales bacterium
TCATACAGCTTATTCCGACCAAATTGCAGTCCTGCTCAAGATCAATGTGGTCTGACTCTTCCTCAATAATCTTAACTTCATGCTCAGGTGGAGTTAATCCTTCCAAAATATAAAGAGCAAGTTGAGGCATCATAAGTTCTTTATTTGTTCTTTTTTCGGCATCAACGGCTGGGGAAATTAGGAGTATTTTCATTAATAAATTTTATGTAAGATATTTTCTTTATATTAATATTAAATGATTTGAGTCATGAATTTGCCTTGCAGGTAATGTTTTGCAATATGGCAAGTTACGGAAATAGAAGCAATTTCCTATCACCGGAAATGAAGTTGATGCGAGCCACAAAGCCTTGAAAACCTACCATGCCCGCAATTTGCTATATTGCGTGTTGGCTGTTCGTGTTTTTATGTTTTTGAGCAAGTTCTTTCTGGCTTTTTAAATTACGAATTCTTTTCTTTGTATATGCCAAAGATTTTTTTGCTTTGTTCTTACGAATAAATTCGCTAATAGCTTTTTTTTCTTCGTCAGTCAAAGGGGGACTTTGGATAATAAAATCCACACCTTCAGGTTCTTTTATAAATCCCATTTTTTTATGCTTTAAAATATTTTTCAATTAATAATTCTGCTGATTGAGTTGGAATAATCATTCTACTTCCACCAATATGATAAGCTCCTAAGTTCCTTGCATAATGGTCAGTTTATAAACTTCTTTAGTATTATCTGCTAATTCTGATTTCCAATTAAAATTCCAACCTATTTTTTTTGTTACTTGTTTTATGTCCTTGTTAGAAAGGTTTGAAACTTCTGTCTGAAAACTGTCTCCTGAAATAGTGTTTTGAATAGATTTGGTCAGTTTATCAATTATAAAATCAAGTTGTATATGCTTTTGAGTTTTCATATAGCAAATTTAATAAAATTCATTAAAATATCCTACTGTTTATGTTATTTTTTTCGAATTACTTTACATGAACGCCAACTATGAAATAAATGAAATATTTCGTTTATTTCTATTATGTATTTTTAATATTGGAATTAAAAAACAGAGAACTTAACGTATTTCTTAGGATTCTTTCGGATGTCTTCTAATAACTTATTCAGGTCGGAGGCGGATTTCTGAATTTGTATATACAAGCTATCATCATTAACCAATAAACCTAAGCTGCCTTCTCCCTTGTTAATTCTATTAATGATAGTTGATATTTCATTCATAGCATTATTAGTACTCAGTAAAGTTTCAGAAATTTTTGTCTTTACAAGTGTATCGCTCAATGAAGAAAAATTAGCAATTATATTATTCAGTTTTTCATTGTTTTGCTTAAAACTGTTTGTTATTGATTCTAAGTTTGCCAAAATATTTATTATCCGGTTTTTCTGTGAACCAATAAGTGTATCAATATGACCTGTAGCGCTTTCTAAATTATCAAATGTATATTTAATATTTTCAAAGCTTTGTGCTAAATTTTCTCGTGTAGCCCTGTTAAATACATATTGAACTATTGTAACAAGTGAATCAATTGAAAGCAACAAATTTTCTGCTTTCTTTTTCAAAGGTTGTACCTGTCGGTTAACCTCCTCTTTAAAACTGACCTCAATATCCGTAGTTAAAGTATCCCAGGGTTCAACATAATCTTTGGAATTGCCTAATTTGATTTCAATTTCCTTTGAACCCATAAGGTCGGCACTGTAAATTCTTGCAATTGAATTTTTAGGGATAGGAATAGGATTGCTTATAATAATTTCAACTATAATCCTTGCAGAATTACCCGGTTCAAAATACATATCTTTAACCTGTCCTATCTTTAATCCATTGACAGAAACAGGGTTTGCTCTAACTAATCCGTTAACTTCACTATATATAGCTATGAACTGCCTGTTATTTGTAAAAACATCTTTTCCTTTAAGGAAGCTAAATCCCCAAAACAATAATCCGGCGGCAAATACAAAAATAAAACCTACTAATAATTCACGTTTAATTTTCAAAATAAATAAAAATTTAATATTTTACAAAGCTAATATTTTTTATTACCAAAATAAAAAAAATTTAAAATAATATGTATTTATTTCAGGTATAAAAAGTTATTAACAATAAAAATTTCTTGCTAAATATTATTTGTGGTATAAGGGAAATATGGGAAATAGGGGGAATAAGGGAAGTAAGGGGAAAACAAAAACCTGTCGTCATTGCAAGCAAGTGGGATAAAATTATGAAGTGAAGTGAAGCGAAGCAATCTATTAGCGATTATAACTGCACTTTCATAGCCAACAGATTGCTTTCTCCCTTCGGTCGTCGCAATGACGGAGGCCTTTTATGTATCACATATATTTTGTAGGGAGTAAAAAATTAAATCGTAAAACAGTAGTTTTTTTATTCCCAATACTCAATATTCAACATATAATACACAATTTTCAAATACCCCACCCATACATTGGTTATTGAATATTCCTCATTGTAACGTTTTGATATGATTAACAGGAAATTCAACGCAGACAGGTCTATCGACGCTGTCTAACTTGATGAAATAA
>JAIOSH010000365.1 GCA_021107685.1 Bacteroidales bacterium
AAATAAATTCCAATCAATGATCAAATGTTCAAAACAGCTTTGAATATTGTCCCAAGTACTTAAGATTGATAATTGAGATTTGTTTGTAGCTTTGAGCTACATTAGAATTTAAATAGAATTAAAACCTTATATTTTTTCAGACAGGACACATCAATTATTTACAAAAACAGAATGAAATAAAACCATTTTTTAAATCTCACCTCTAACAATTTCTTATTCAGCTATTTTAATATTATTGTAGTATAATTATATTGGTATGTTTTATGCCTGTATTGTTTTTGTAAGGGTTGTTTTTTTGTAAAGCACTTTAATTTCTTATATTTTGCATTAAAATTAAATTTAGAGAATTAATTATGAAATATTCTTCCCAAAGTGAACCATTGCCAAATGAAAAATTTGATTAAGTAATAAAACCACTACTGTATGGTTAGCAAAGATATAAAAGTTCGTAAAGTTAGGAATATATAAGTAAGAAGTTCATTGAAATATTTTTGATTTGAAATCAAAATCCAGAAAAGTACTGACTTTTGCCCAAAAAGATAATGAATATTGGAAAAAAGGTATTAGCACAAATCATGGACTTTGTTGTCAGATTATAGTTTTAACCGGGGATAACACATCAAATAAATATCCTGAAGAACTGATATGAATAAAAAATTCTATAGTTCAAGTTTTAATTCAATTTGTACACAAATATAGATAACTGTGAGTGTATATCTTACTCATAGCTATAATAAAGAAGCGGTTGGATTTAGCACTTGATTTTTCCATTTTTTATTATCCGAAAACGTATATTTAATATTTAGTCATCCCTCTTTAGGCATATAAGTTGTTGAGTAAATATAATATATGTTTTTGGTACAGATATTGCTTCTATATTTTAGTTTCTCTATATAGGAATTTATTAAAAAGTTGCATTTGTGACTTGAATTCATCAATTAATTATTAACTTAAATTTATTATTATGGAAAAAAAATTACACATTAGCAAATTACCTGGTTTTTTTACAGTGTCTATCTTTATAATTTTAAGCATCAATGCTGTTGCACAGGAAGAACTCTACGAAATGGACCTTTCGGATAAGATTGAAGTGGAACTTGATTATGGTATAAAAGGAGGAAAGGTCGAAACACACGTTTATATGACATCTGCCTTATGGAGCTTTGATGATGATTATCTTGGAAAATATGCCAATCAGGGAGGTAGTATGTCAGGATACCCGCTTTTTATTTCTTACAGCGGATATATAAGTATAAGTAGCTATATTTCAAAAACACTTTTTGCAGAGGCGGAATTTGAACTTTACAAAGGTCAAAAAGGAGAATTTAAAGTTACAAGGCTTCGTACAGTCTGGTCTCCTTCGGAGTATTTTCGACTTACCTTAGGCAGAGATTTCCCTGCAATAGGATTACAGGATAAAGTTTATTATCCTACTTCTCAATACAGGTTATTTGCTCTTGCACCGTATGCATATTATCAGATTTTAAGAGCAACAGGCTGGTGGGATACAGGATTGCATTTACACGGTAAAATTCCTCTAAGTGGCGATATGAAAGTGTTTTTAGATGCATCTCTTATTAATGGACCTGGTGATGAGCATAAGGGAGCACATTATTTAGAAACTCACATGATTGCTAATACAGAGGGATATATGTTTGAGAACTTTCATAGCAAAGCCCGTCAACCATGGGATAATAATACAAGTAAATATATTGCAGGAAGGCTGTCTTTTTCACCGATAAAAAACCTTGAGTTTGGAGGTTCGTATATGACAGGAAAATATGATGTAGAAGATAAATATAATGCTGATTATACTTTCGGACATTTACTTTATGGAGGAGAAAGATTAACAATTGCAGCAGAATATGCTCAATTAATGGTTCAGTTACCTGATTCAAATTTGGCTGGTCCTGATGTATGGCCCACAGGAGAGATAAACAACACAGTAGGAGATAATAAAGTTACACAATTTTCCTATTATTTATCATTTGGCTATAAATTTTTTCAAGACACTAAAATCAATTTTTTAGAACCTGTTTTCAGATATGAATTTATGGATTCATGGAAAGAAGATAATCTTAATAAAGGAGACAGAAATGCTTATTGGGTCGGATTCAGATTCTCACCAATAAAACACTGGGTAATAAAAACAGCTTATTTATATCAGACTGAAAAATATAAGGAATTGGCAAACAATGGATTTGTTATTGAAACGGTTGTGGATTTCTAATATACTTAATTTCTAATATATGTTTTATCTAATTATTTGGTTCTATTACGAATATAATAGGAGACGACACTTCGACAAGCTTAGTGTTAGAAAGATGGAAGTCGGTACTTCCGACTTCCGTCTTCTCCCGAAGGGATGCTTATGGCAAACAATCCTATCCTATAAAAAAATGGTAGTGCCAATTATTTTAATCAATTAAATATTATTCAAATGAAAATAAAAATTATTACTACGGTATTTATTAATTTTTTTGTATTTATCTGCTTTACTAATGCTCAACCAACAGATACAAATGATAATAAATATGGCGGGCAAGTAGATGAAAAAACTAATATTCAACTGGACTCCGTGCATGATATTGAACAGAAAAGAATGATTGAAGCTTATGATTTAGTTGCTGAATATGGAATAAAAGCAAAACTGCTTGAGGAGCGAGCCTTAAAAGCAGAACCATTTGATTCTTTAAAAAGTTTAGATATCATTGTTCCTAAAGATGCTATTGTTTATGCCTATAATTATTTTAAAGAATCAAGATATTGGGCTATTCAATATAATGGTATCTGGGGATTTGTAAAAGATGATTTGATATTCACTATTCATGAAAAAGATACAAAAGTAAAAAAACAATTTGATGAACCGCCGAAAGTTATCAAAAAATTGAAACTTATATATCCTTTAAAGGCACGAAAAGCCAAAATTGAAGGTACAGTTGAAGTTAAAGTATTTATTGACAAAAACGGAGAAATTACAAAAACAATTATTATTAAAGGTATTTCTGAGTTAAATAAAGCTGCAATAGGAGCAATAAACAGCACAACATATAATCCTGCAAAATTAAATGGAAAACCTGTTGGTGTGTGGGTATCAATGAAAATACCTTTTAAATTAAAGTAGAGTCTGGTATAAATACGAGGTTTAAATTCATATAAAATATTAATCTAAAAAATTATTTAGACACTGACAGGTTTTTTGTCAATAAGAGCATCCTTTGGGAATAAACCTGACAGCGTTAGCAGAACTTGTCAGTGTTTCATAATAATTCGTTTATTGTATTTCCTTAAACAAATTCACCATTTCAATTGCTGAAACGGCAGCATCATATCCTTTATTACCTGCTTTTGTACCTGCTCTCTCAATAGCTTGTTCAATACTATCAGTAGTAAGAATACCATATATAACAGGTATTTCGGTTTTTAATGAAACATGAGCAATTCCTTTTGAAACTTCATTAGCAACATAATCAAAATGAGGAGTTGCTCCTTTAATAACCGCACCTAAACATATTATTGCATCATAATTATCCGATTTAGCCATTTTTTTAGCTATTACAGGTATTTCAAAAGAACCCGGAGCCCAGGCTATTTCAATATTATTTTCATCTGTTCCGTGACGTTTTAAAGCATCCAAAGCACCGGATAAAAGTTTGCTGCTGATAAATTCGTTGAATCTCCCAACAATAATACCAAATTTTATTTCACTTGCATCTAATTTTCCTTCAAATATTTTCATAGTTTATGTTATTAATAAGTATTTATAATAATTTAAGTTATATGTTTCATTTTAATGTGAATCAAGAGTTGAAATTAATATATTTTTTTATCTGTTAATATTTTTGAAATTAATTTATTTTTGATTTTTCTGTGCAGTTTCAATTATCAAAACTGAAAAATCGATCAATCGTTCTTCTAAATCATATTTGTTCATACTTTAAACTTCTTAATTCATTATTCGTTAATCAATATTCGATATTCAAGTTAATATTTTTTTTTCTTGACTTGAAGATAACTAATAGCTAACAGCCAATAGCCAATAGCATATATAATCATTTCCTTGTGTGTCTTTTTAATTGTCATTTGTCATTTGCAAATTGTTAATTATCTAGTCATAGATGTTTCATGTAATAATCAGGTACTCGGTACTTTGTTGCACAGAACCCAATGCCAAGAACCCAGTGCCAAGTAATCATACATGAAGATTACTGAACTTCAAAATATGTCCTAATTTTTCTTTTTTTGTCTTTAAGTAAAACAGGTTTTTTTCATTAGAATAAATTTCAATAGGTATTCTTTCAACCACCTTAAGTCCAAAGCCAAAGATACCGGAAATTTTCTTAGGATTATTAGTCATTAATTTTAATTCTTTAGCTCCAAGGTCCGCTAATATTTCAGCACCAATACCGTAATCTCTTAAATCGACTGGAAATCCAAGTGCTTCATTTGCTTCAACAGTATCCATTCCGTTATCCT
>JAIOSH010000379.1 GCA_021107685.1 Bacteroidales bacterium
TAAATAACTTGGCAAGTGGAATTTATTTTATCAGAATAGGGCATTATAACCGGAAGGTTATTGTTGAAAGGAAGTAATAGATTTTGAAATATTGTTTACTTTTGTAGAAAAAGTTATTTATGAAATTATTGTCCTTTTCAACAACAGTACGTAATCCTGAACGGATCAGGAATTTTCTTAAAGTATTGAAATTATTGGAAGGTAAAATATTTAACAAAAAAAATCAAGAGAAATTTCAAATATTACTTATTCAGCATAAATATTACAAACCAAATAATATACAGCCAAAATTTAAACAGTACTTTGATGATCCGGAACTTAAATTACCTTATGATGTTGCTAAAGAAATTTTTTATTATCAAAATTATGTTGATCCATCTCATAGAGGTCGTGAATCTGCAAATCCATTGAATAAATTAGGCTTCTGTATTGCAAGGGATAATTATGATGTAATTAAAATTACCGAACTTGGAAATAAATTATTATCTGATGATTATGATATTGGACTTATCTTTTTTAAATCACTTTTGAAATTACAATATCCAAATCCTTGGAGCAAAGATTTTACTTCTAAACAGGGATTTAATATACAACCTTTTATTGCGACAATGCACCTGATCAATCAAGTAAATATAAAATCGAATAAAAAAGGTTTGAATAGAAATGAATTCAGCTTGTTTGCCCCATCACTAATAAATTTTAAGAAGATTGATTATTATGTGGAAAAAGTTTTTGAGTATAGAAATACTAATGATAAAAAAACATTTATTTATAATTGGGCAATGGAATTCTATAATACTAATAAGCCATCTGATAAGCAGGTTAATAATTTTTGGGAGTATGGAGATAATATTATGAGATATTTTAGGCTTACAAGATATTTTAAAGTTTTTACAAATAGATTCGGGGGAGATTGGCGAATTGATTTGGAACCTACAAGAAGAGTGGAAACTATTCAACTATTAAAATCATTTGTCGGAAAAGCACAGGATTTTGATGTAAGAGGATATTTGACATATTTAGCTGATTATGACTTACCTAAACTTCCTTTTGAAAATATTGAAAACCTGAAGCAAGTTGTAATTGAACTTGTGGATAATATTAATGAATTTGTAATGAATAATAAAATTGAGTTGGATGAAATTGAAAAGGCATTGCTTAAAACAGACTTAACAAAATTTGGAAAGAATGAACTTGAAAATTTGATTTATGAACTAAGGATATTAAATATTACAGTTAAAGAAAGAAACAGAAAGTTTAAATTACTAAGCGATATTGATAATTTAAGAGAAACTATAGAAATCTTAAAAGATACTAAAAGGATAAGAAAAATTGATTCATTAAGATTTGAGAAATTCATTGTTGATACATTAAGAATATTGAATGATGAGTTAATTATTCAACCAAATTACATAAAGGATGATGATGGGGAACCAATCAGTCATGCGCCCGGAAATAAACCTGATATTGAATGTTATTATAAATCATATAATGCAATTTGTGAAGTTACATTATTGCAAAACAATTATCAATGGATTAGGGAAACACAACCGGTAATGAGGCATTTTAGAGATTTTGAAAAAAGAAGTGAAAGGGAAAATAACTATTGTCTTTTTATTGCTCCAAAGATACATCAAGATACAGCTTATCATTTTTGGATTTCAATAAAATATGGTTATAAAGATGGAGCAACACAAAAAATTTTACCAATAACTACAGAGCAATTGTCTGTTGTTATGGAAACATTACTTGAAATGATTAATAAAGGAAATAGAATAAAGCATAATCAATTATCAGAATTATACGAGGAGATTATTAATAAAACTAATAATGTAGAAGGTTATGAAGTATGGTTAAATGAGATACAAGATGTAATTAAATCATGGAAAAATAAAATATTGAATTGATGAAAATAAATAAAATTTATAATGGTGATTGCATTAATGTATTGCAAAATAATATTGATAAAGGAAGTATCACTTTGATTTTTGCAGACCCTCCTTATAATTTATCTGGTAAAAGGTTAAATTTAAAAAACAATAAAACAGGCGGGGCTTTTTATAAAATGAATGAAGAATGGGATACTTTTAAATATAGCGATTATGTAAATTTTACTACAAAATGGATTGAAGCATGTTATAATGTTTTAATTTTTAATGGAAGCCTTTATATTTCTTGTACTCAACACAACATTGGAGAGATATTGGTTGAAGCTAAAAAAATAGGGTTTAAATTAAATAATATCTTAACTTGGTATAAAACAAATGCAATGCCTAATATAACAAAAAGAACCTTTACTCATTCAACAGAGTTTGTTTGCTGGTTTGTAAAAGGAAAAAATTGGATATTTAATTATGATGAAGTGAAAAAATTTAATCCTCATAAAACCAAAGATGGTAAAAATAAACAAATGAGAGATTTTTTGGATTTTATTGAACTTCCAATAGTACAGGGAAGAGAAAGAATAAGAGGTGAAAATGGAAGGGCAATTCACCCTACTCAAAAACCAGAAAGATTATTAGAATTAATAATTAAGGCGTCTTCAAAAATAGGTGATATAATTTTAGATCCATTCTTTGGAACAGGGACAACCGGTTATGTTGCAAATAGACTTAGTAGAAATTGGGTCGGAATTGAAAATAACCCAAGATATATTGAATTAGCAGAAAAACGAATTAACAAAGATAAAGTAAATGTCTGATATCTATTTAAAATTTGGTGATTGTAATACTCTTTTAAAAGAACTACCTGATAAATGTATTAACATGATTTTTGCAGATCCTCCCTATAATTTATCAGGTAAAAATTTTCTAACAGTTAAAAATGGAAAAATAACCAAATGTAATAAAGGGGATTGGGATATAATAGAAGATATTCATTTGTTTAATGAAAAATGGGTAAAAGAATGTATTAGGGTTTTAAAAGATGACGGTACAATTTGGATTTCAGGTACATTACATAATCATCCTTCAATAGGTGTTTTATTAAAAAAGTTAAATCTCTGGATCATTAATGATGTAATATGGTTTAAAAGAAATGCTCCTCCACTGCTTTCAAGAAACAGGTTAGCTCCTTCAACGGAATTAATTTGGGTAGCAAGTAAATCAAAAAAGTATTTTTTTGATTATGAAAAAGCTAAAGCATTAAATGGTGGAAAACAGATGAGAAATCTGTGGGAAATAAATGCTCAAAGACATAAAACTATACACCCTACTGAGAAACCTGAAATATTATTGGAAAGAATAATATTAATAGCAAGTAAGGAAGGAGATACAGTGCTTGATCCTTTTACAGGAAGTGGAACAACCGGAGTTGTTGCAAACAAATTGAATAGAAATTTTATTGGCTTTGAAATTAATTCTGAATATTATGAAATTGCTCAAAAAAGAATTGGTTTAAAAAATGATTTCAACAATTATAGTCTAACCGACCAGATTTTAAAAAAAGAACAACTAACACTGGCTCTTGAAAGAAAAGAATTATATGAGAAGAAACAAAAATAATTCCAAGATTATTTTATAATTAGTTTAATTCCA
>JAIOSH010000137.1 GCA_021107685.1 Bacteroidales bacterium
AGTGGAACGAGAAATCTCATGCCCTGACATACAGATTGATGGAGATTTCTCCCTTCGGTCGAAATGACAAAAAGCAACGTTTTCGTTTAGGCACTAACTAATAACATATATGACTTTATGGACAAACACTATTTAGCATAACTCTACAATGGATCAACATCAATTAAAACTCTTACTGATTTATAATTTTGTTCTGTATAAAAAATATCTATTTGTTTTTTTAATTCCAGTTTCATTGAAGATAAGGAAATATTTCGTTCAAGTTTAATTAATATGTGTTTTAAATATTGATTTTTAATTCTTGAGACTATTGGATATTCCGGACCTAAGATGCGATTTCCAAATTTTCCCCTAAGTTGTTTTGCTAAATCACCTGCTGCATTATTTAAAAGTTTATAATCCTTATGCTTTAATTTCAACTGAATCAAACGATAAAACGGCGGATATTTGAAATTTTTACGTTCAGCGATTTGAGTCTGAAACATAGAAGAATAATCATTATCAATTACATAACGTATTACAGAATGATAAGGATTAAAAGCCTGAATAATAACCTTTCCTCTTTTATTTTTCCTGCCTGCTCTGCCACTAACCTGTGCCATTAACTGAAAACTTCTTTCAAAAGACCTGAAATCGGGAAAATTAATCATATTATCAGCATTTAGAACACCAACAATGCTTACATTATCAAAATCAAGACCTTTGGTAACCATTTGCGTACCAACAAGAATATCAATTCTTTTTTCTTCAAAATCATTAATTATTTTCTGATAAGCATTTTTAGAACGTGTTGTATCCAGATCCATTCTTGAAATTCTTGCTTCAGGTAAAAGTATAGCAAGTTCTTCTTCTACTTTTTCAGTACCAAAACCTTTCATAATAATATTTGTGCTTCCACAAGCAGGACATCTTTCGGGAATTCGTGTTGAATAACCGCAATAATGGCATCGTAACTGATTGATATGTTTATGATATATAAGAGTTACATCACAGTTTTTACATTCAGGCATATAATTACATATATCACATTCTAATCTTAATGAAAAACCTCTCCGGTTTTGAAATAATATAACCTGTTCATTATTTTTAAGAGCTTCCTCAATATGTTTTAATAAAAATGAGGAGAAATGTGATTTCATGGTTTTTTGCCTGCTTTCCTTTTTTAAATCAACAACAAGAATTTCAGGCATTTGAATTCCGCCATATCTTTTATTAAGCTCTACCAATGCATATTTACCTGATTTGGCATTAAAATAACTTTCAATAGAAGGAGTGGCAGAACCGAGAATAGTTTTGGCTTTGTGCATACTTGCCAGATAAATCGCTGAATCACGGGCGTTATAGCGTGGTGCAGGGTCATATTGTTTGTATGAACTGTCATGTTCTTCATCCACAATTATTAATCCTAAGTTATTGAATGGTAAAAAAAGGGATGACCTCGGGCCAAGTATGATCTGAAAATCTGATTTTTGTAATTCATTATTAATACTACGTTTTAATACTTTATTCCATATCTCCACCCTTTCATTTTCATTATATTTTGAATGATATACATTAATATTTTCTCCAAAATATTTTTTCAACCTGTTAATTATCTGTGTAGTCAGGGCAATTTCAGGTAAAAGATATAATACCTGCTTTCCCTGATCAATGGTTTCTTTGATAAGCTTGATATAGATTTCTGTCTTACCGCTTGAAGTAACGCCATGAAATAATACAACATCTTTTTCCTGAAATGCCTTTTTTATTTCCTGATAGGCTTTAGATTGAAATTCATTTAATTGAATATTTTCAACTTTAAGTGAAGCATTATATTGTTCAAGTCGTGAACTAATTTTCTCATAGGTTTCAAGTATTCCTTTTTTTATCAATGAATTTAATTGAGCAGATGAAGCATTAATACTTTTTAACAATTGAGGTCGCTTTACTTCAAGAAGTTTGTTGCTGAAATTATTGGAGAGAGTGATATAAGACATCAACAATTCCAATTGTTTATATGCTTTTTTCTCTAATATTTTAAATGCTTCTTTAAGATTGTCTTCATCATTATATTTTTCTGTTAACCTTACATAAGTTTCAATTTTAGGTTTATAACGTTCTTTTAATTCTTCCTCAACTAAAACCACTCCTTTTTCAATAAGTGTTTTAATAAGATGAATTATTTTTTTCTGGTCAACTATTTCTGCTACTTCTGTTATTGTAAGTGTTTTTTGTATGCTTAATGCTTCTGCAATTAGATATTCCTTTTCATTCAATAAATCAAAATTATCATTAAAATCAGGGTTCAAAACTATTTTTGACTCGCTTGCCAGCTTTAATGCCGAAGGTAAAGCTACATTCATTACTTCCCCTTTTGTACACATATAATATTCGGAAATCCAGTCCCAAAATTTTAATTGAATATGATTTACTAATGGTTGAATATCCAGGATAGAAGATATATATTTCACATAGTTATTTGCGGGAGGATTTTGATGTATTTTGGTAACAATAGCCGTATAAATCTTTTTTTTTCCGAATTGAACAACTACTCTTTGCCCTACAATAATACTATCATTCATATCATAAGGAACACGATATGTAAATAAACCGCTTACAGGTAGCGGAAGTAAAACATCGGCAAAAAGAGTAATACGGGGCATTAATTTTAAAATTAGGAATAGTAAAGTTGTGTTATCAGCGGATGATAATCATTTTTTTACTTAAATAGTATTTATCAGAAGTCATTTGTATAAAATATGTTCCGCACCTAAGTTCACTTATATTGCAGCATATTGAATAATTACCTTTATTCTGTTTTTCGTTTTTAATTATTAAAACTTCATTATTAAGCATATCAAAGATTTTTATATTAACCTGATTTTGATATGGCAAATAGTAAGAAATATTTATAATATCCTGAGCCGGATTCGGGTAAATATTATTAAGAGCAGGAAGCTTATTATTTTGAGTAATTTCAATAATTTCAGAATAATCATTGGTATTATAAAAAATATAATTCCCTTTGCTGCTGTCCCAGTTAGAAATAACAATATCGCCATCATTGCTGTATTCATATTCAATTATAATAATATCATTCAATACAACATGGTCTTTAAATGTTATCCAACTTTTATTTGGTACAAAACAATATTCGGATTGGTTTAATAAAGTGCCATTTTTTGTAACGGATAAAACATTTTCAATTAATTGTTTTTTTAAGTATATAATAGCAATATCATTTAATTCAATGATTATGGTATCTAAATTGATATTTATATTATCTCTATCAATATCTGCGATTTGAATAGCTTCAACAACTGAGCTTGATGATGATGTGTATGAAGGGGTATTTTCAAATCCTGTACTATCACCAAGGGAAATCTCCATTGGATACCACCAACCTCCATAGATCATATCAAGATATTCATCCTGATTAATTTCAGCGAGAATAATACCGGAGCCGTAACCTATAGGTTGTGATGTCCAGCTTGCATAGCTTGATGAAGGAATACCATTTTCAAAACTATAGAGTCTGATTTTCCCATCACCGCCTAACTGGTCATTACCTGTTGAAACAATGCTTTGTGTGGTTTTATTGCAAGTAAATCCTATATCAAGAGAATTCATATAGTTACTTGTTTCTGCTGATTCCCAAGAAGGTGTTTCTGATATATTACCATTGGAATCTGCAAGGAAAATACAATTGGGAGTTTCTTCACATGAAAAAATAACATCCAAAAAACCGTTTCCATCCATATCGGCAAAATCCACATCCATTGCTCCCATCACATTTGTTGAATTCCATTGGGGATTTATTTCAAAAAAGCCATTATTGTTATAAAATATTTTACCATTATCAAAAATACTCCCATAAGGTTCGCCTGCTGTGGTTACAATGTCAAGGTCACCATCACCGTCAGCATCACCTAATGCACAGCTAAATGTATAAAATTCAGTTGATACGAATGAAGGGGTGGATTCTAATTCTCCGTTGATATTATAATATACTTTTACTTTTCCGGGTTCTGAGAAGCCACTTGCACCTAGATAAACAGATACGGCAATATCAATCCATCCGTCATTGTTAATATCACCGGTTGCAAGATGACCGTGATAATCAATATCTGATGATTCCCATGAAGGATTTAAAGGAAATGTTCCATCTCCATTATTATAATATACTACGAGATGTTGCCTGTAAATATCATTACCATTAGCAACTATTATATCTTTCCATCCGTCATTATTTATATCAGCAAGGCCCAAACCTGTTGCTACATGGTTATTTGGTGTAGACTCCCAATCAGGTGTTAAATTATAAGGTATTTCCTGTGCCTTTGTAAATGATAAAATCAGGAATATTAACAGTAAAATACAGAGAAATGCTTTTCTGTTCATATTCGGGAAATTACAATTTTTATTTTAGAGTAATTATTTTCTTAGCTATTTAGCTATAGAAAAAGAGAAATATGACATTTTGTGCCTTAAACATTTTGCATAAAAAAAATACTTTAAGTATTATTCCTTCAAAATGTTGTACACTTACAGAAAGTATTATTCTACTTTACTGTCCCTAAGATGATTTAATGTTCTAATAATCTATCTGTAATTCTTTCTGTAATTATCATTTTTTTCCCTAGCCTGGTTTACTTTGATAACACGTCCTGTTACTTCAGTTCCATTTATTTCTTCAATAGCTTTATTTCCCTCATCATCATTTGGCATTTCAATAAATCCAAATCCTTTACTTCTACCTGAGTACTTATCAATAATTAATTTAACAGAACTTACTTCACCATACTCTTCAAAAATTTTTTTTAATTCATCTTCATTAACATTGTAATGGAGATTTCCTACATAAATATTCATAATAAAATTTA
>JAIOSH010000111.1 GCA_021107685.1 Bacteroidales bacterium
AAGTTGAATTTTTTTTCTGGGTTGTTCAATTTTATATATTATATTTTGTGTTAATATTTTTATTTAGAGACTTATTAACGCTGATTTAAACTTATTCTTTGGCTAAATAATTTAATTATACTGATTATAACGTTTTGCTATGATTAGCACAGCAAAGTGTTATAATGAGTAATTATGATTTAATACTTCTGCCATTTTTTTACCAATATCAGCAGGCGAATCTACAATATATACACCACATTTTTTAAGTATTTTCTTTTTAGCCTCGGCAGTATCGGATTTACCTCCTATGATAGCTCCTGCATGTCCCATAGTTCTGCCTTTAGGAGCAGTTGAACCTGCAATAAAGCTTACTACCGGTTTAGTGCCGTTTTCTTTTAACCAGTAAGCAGCATCACCTTCCATATTACCACCGATTTCGCCAATCATAACAATTCCTTCCGTATCAGGATCATTCATAAATAATTCAATGGCATCTTTTGTACTTGTTCCGATTATGGGATCTCCACCTATACCGATTGCTGTTGATTGTCCTAATCCTATTTTGGTTAACTGGTCAACTGCTTCATAAGTAAGCGTTCCTGAACGTGAGACAATGCCTATCTTGCCGGGAGTGTGTATAAAACCAGGCATTATCCCTATTTTTGTTTCTCCCGGTGTAATAATACCCGGGCAATTTGGTCCAATTAGTCTGCTATTTTTATTATTCAAATATTCTTTAATCAAGATCATATCTTTAGTAGGAATACCCTCTGTTATACAAACTATAACTTTTATTCCTGCATCTGCTGCTTCCATAATTGCATCTGCTGCAAACAGCGGCGGGACAAAAATTACTGAAACATTTGCATCTGTTTTATTTTTTGCATTAGAAACCGTATTAAAAACAGGACGATTAAGATGCATGGTGTCTCCCTTACCGGGAGTAACACCCCCTATTATATTTGTTCCATATTCAATCATTAATTCTGAATGGAACGTTCCTTCGTTTCCTGTAAAACCCTGTACCAATACTCTTGAATCTTTATTTACCAAAATACTCATTAGATATATTTTTATTAAAAATCGGGTTTCAAAGATAAAATCTTTTTGAATAATAATTTAAAATAATTAATAATTTTGTATTTCTAATTTCTGATAATGGGTTTTTCCAAAAAATACAAATAGATAGACGTCAATTAATTACAAAAATATAAACACATGAAAAACAATGATACTATTTGTGCTCTTGCCACTCCATCAGGAGTAAGTGCAATTGCTGTAATTCGGATTTCCGGACAAAAATCTATACAAGTATGTGAAAAAATATTTCAACCGGTAAATAAAAAAATAAAGCTTACCAAAGTCAACTCACATACTATTCATCTTGGTTCTATATCAGATGAAAATGAAATTCTGGATGAAGTTATTATAAGCATCTTTAAATCACCTAATTCATATACAGGTGAAGATTCAGTGGAAATTTCCTGTCATGGTTCGGAATATATTCAACAAAAAATTATTGAACTTCTTATTAAAAACGAAATAAGAACAGCAAAACCCGGTGAATTTACTTTGCGGGCTTTCCTGAATGGAAAATTCGATCTCTCACAGGCTGAAGCAGTAGTAGATTTGATAGCATCAAATTCAAAAACATCACATAGCCTGGCTTTACAACAAATGAGAGGAGGTTTTTCCAATAAGATAAAAAAACTGAGACAACAATTGGTAGAATTTGCTTCATTAATAGAATTGGAGCTTGATTTTGTAGAAGAAGATGTAGAATTTGCAAACAGAGAGGAATTACATAAATTGTTATCTGTTCTGAAATCAGAAATAATCAGCCTGATCAAATCATTTTCATTAGGTAATGTTTTGAAAAAAGGTATTCCTGTTGCTATTATTGGAAAACCTAATGTTGGAAAATCAACTTTGCTAAATGCTATACTGAATGAGGAAAAAGCTATTGTTTCTGAAATTCCCGGCACAACGAGAGATGCAATTGAAGACACTATAATTATTAATGGTATTTCTTTCAGATTTATTGATACTGCCGGATTAAGAGAGGCAAACGATAAAATCGAAAATATCGGAATTGAAAAAACCTATGAAAAAATAAATCTTGCTAAAATTATTCTTTTTGTATTTGATGTTAGCACAACAACTTGTGATGAAATTAATGAAGTCCTCCATGATTTTAAAGAACATATTGATAAACTGCCAAATGGAAATACACAGGAAAAACGATTTATTATTATTGCTAATAAAACCGACCTGCTTGTTGAAATTCCCAAAGGCTTTAAAGATATGGTTGAAATGGAAAGTATTTTTGTTTCTGCCAAACGAAAGAAAAATATTAACCTTATAGCAGACAGTTTATTAAAATCGGTAAGAACTGAAAAATTGACTGACAATACTATTGTTTCTAATGCCAGGCATTATGAAGCATTGAATAAATCCTTAAAAGCCATAAAAAGTATTGAAAAAGGATTTCATGATAATATACCATCAGACCTTATTGCAATTGACATTCGTGATGCATTATATCATCTCGGTGAAATTACAGGTGAAATAACTACTAATGAAATATTAGATAATATATTTTCAAAGTTTTGTATAGGAAAGTAATAGCCACTATAGCATGTTAAGATAAATATTCTATTATTTCTAACGATTATTACTAATATGTTCGTTATAAACGAACATGATAAAAATACGAACAATATGAAAGATATAATATTACAAAAGGCTCTTAATGAAATAAAAGACCGAACAGGTTTTAATATTGCCTCAGATACAGCCTATTCAAATTATTTATCAGGTCTTGTTGATAATATACTTCTCACCGATTTAAGAGACCCTATTGCCCAATACCCATTAAATACAGGATCAGGTTCTTTTGTTTTTGATTCAGTTAGCTATAATGATGGTTCAATTATTAATGGTATCTGGTCTCCTGTCGATTAAAAACCAATCATTCATTTAATATATGTTCCCATTTACACCATATTGGTTACAATTCGCTTATTCAGTTTAATAATGCAATTTACCTTTTGCACCCTGTACGTGCTTCTGTGTACAATTAATCCTTTAAACAACGGACACTGTAATAACCGTAGTTCTTCAAGGTGTAGTAACGGTAGACTCCGTCGTAGCCGTTTCTCAAACGCCGGTCCCTTGCACAATAATAGGAGGACTCCGTAGAAGTCCAGAAGTGTCCACTGTTGCCCAAACATTCGAAATAACCACTGTTACGGTAACCTCCAGGGAGGGCAGTAAAGCCAAATAGGTCAGTCCCGTTACCGCTGGAGTACCAGCCACTTGTGGATTTAAGGTTTAATCCTGCATCAATACCTCTCCATCCTTCTTCTGTACATGAAACTGTTCCAGCATCAACTTCATTTTCCAAAACACACCACTCAGCATCCGAAGGCAAATGCCAGCCCGAAGGACACACTCCCATTGCAGTTTCCCAATCGTATAGCCTTCCATAAGTTTCACAATTTGCATAATTATTATCATAACACCAACTATTACCTGTTGCATAATTCAAGTTCTCAGCAAACCAAGTTTGATTTCCAATATCAACTATACAGTATGTTTGTCCATCTCTCGTATCAGTAAAATATGAATCGCAGCATTTTAGTCCCATATCGCCATCATTTTTTGTATATTTCAATGAACTATGTTCAAATATACCACTTCCTGGTGGAGGATACTCACAGTCTTTTTCTTTTAAAAAATTTGGCATTTCTTCATAAGCTTGTTCAATATTTCCTCCCTCTAAAAGCCTATTAAATAACCATTCCCACGTATCTGGATCAGTACAGTCCAAATCACTCCATCCAATAGTAACCCCCGCCCCCTTTTTTCTCAAAATTTGCTGTAAGTTTGTATCTAGGTCTTTAAAAGATTGGCATGTTGTTAAATAAATTAATGAGTTTGGGAATCCTATTGGTGTGTAATGATCAATGAATTTTTGTGTTATACATGCATAGATAATTTCTACCTTCTTTCCATTTCTTATTTCAGTTACTTCACCAATTCCAAGCCTATGTTCTTTCCAGTCTTTTTCATTATTCTTAATAAATTCATCTATATCCTCTATTTCTTCTCCTGTAAAAATCAATGTTAAATCCTCTTCATTACAATAACTTCCGTGGCTTACTAATAAAATTGCTCCATAATTTGCTATTTGTCCTTTAAAAAAATTCATTGTAAAATTATTTGCATCTATTGTAATTGGATTAAATCCGTTTAATTCAAGTTTTTCATATAATTCATTTATTTTTTCTTTATTTATAGTTCTGTTTTCATCATTTGATGTTTGATTTATTAAGCAAACTAATTCAGTTCCTATTGGTGTACAATCATTTATTTTAATATTTTTATTGATATTTCCCGATATTTTTGAAATGTCAGTGCAAGGTTCAGGCGCTATATACCAAAATGTAACTCCGCCCTTTTTAAAACTTACAAATAATTCCATTTCAGTCACCCATACTGCCTCAACCATTTTTTCAGTTTTATACAATTCAATATATTGTTTGAATCCTTCTATTGGATTTTCTGAACTTAAAATAGAATCAGCTGTAATGGATATTTTTTTATAACTTTCAACAATATCTGATATTTCTTGTTCAGTTAATTCATCTGAATTAGTGTTATCTGGTTCATCTCCATTTTTATTACATCCATAATGAATTATTATAATACTGCCTAAAATGAGTGCAACACATAACATAATAATACCTCTTGTTTTCATATTAATTAGGTCTTTAATTTTAATGTGTTAAATTAGTAAATTTCATCTATGTATGATAATCCAATTGCCCCTTCACCCTGTAACAAAAAGATTTTCCATAAATTTTTTAAGCAAGTAAAATGAAATTTTTTTTTTATTAGTTTTTTACAAAGGTATAAAAATTATTTGGCTTAAACCTGCCCTATGAAAATTAATTTGCAAAAATTATACAGGTAGTATTATTTCACAGAGCTACCCATCCTATCGTCATTTTCCTCGCTAATCATAAATGCAAAATACACACACGCTTACTCTATGGTTAATGGCTACCGCCCTTAACTCCATGATAATTTGCATTTATTTCAAATAAGAAATGTTTACAGGTTGGTGGCGCCTCTGTGCGCAGGGAAAATAACCATTAAAGTTCATTAAAATATTGCTGGATTGAATCCAAACCGCTTTGTCGATTTAATAACAAATTTTGTAAGGTCGTAGGGAAAAAGGTACTTTTGGTCAATAATTATTTTTCACTTATTTGCCACTATATTGTTAATATTGTGTTATTTATATTGCCCATTTGTTGCCCAAATCATGTAACCAACTAACGATCAGCGATAATTAATTTTTGTATAGAAAATTAAAGTTTATTTTCCTGCCCGTTTTATTATAATAAAAAAAATTTCCTCTTATAAAATTTAATATATTATTTTTGCACTAATGAAAAATATCAGAAATTTTTGCATCATTGCCCATATAGACCATGGTAAAAGCACACTGGCTGACAGATTGCTGGAGTTTACGGGTACCATATCTGA
>JAIOSH010000074.1 GCA_021107685.1 Bacteroidales bacterium
TTAGTATTTGTCCATAATATCCGGTTTTTTATAGGTCGTCCCTACGGGACTTTTGTAACTTTCTCATTTTCACCCCTGACTACCGTCAGGGGTTACAAATAGTTCGTCGCTATGCGACTTTATAGACGGACAATTACATCCCACTTGCTCGCAATGACGACAGCCTTATATTTCCCTTATTTCCCATATTCCCTCTATTTCCCTTATTTCCCAATCTCCCAATCTCCCAATCTTCCAATCTTCCAATCTTCAAATTTCCCAATTCAATAATTGTTAATTTAATTAACAAATATATAAAGAATTTGAAATGATAAAAGTATTTACATAAAAATTTATATTTGCAAGAAAAATCTAAATGCAAATCAAGCATTATACAATACCGATATTTATTCCTGAACTTGCTTGTCCTTTTCAGTGTATTTTTTGTAATCAAAGGAAAACTTCAAGGCAATTAACTGTTCCTACAAAAAAACAGGTGCAACAAATTATCCAAGACAATTTAACAACAATTCCAAGTCAAAACAATATTATTGAACTTGGATTTTTTGGCGGTAATTTTACCGGAATTGCTTTAGAAAAACAGGAGGAGCTTTTACAAATTGTTCACCCTTATCTTGAATCCAAAAAAATCAGTAGTATTCGTATTTCAACCCGGCCAGACTATATTAATGACAATATTCTTAAATTACTTAAAAAGCATTATGTAAAAACTATTGAATTAGGTGCACAATCATTTGATGAAGAAGTTTTAAAACTTTCCAAAAGAGGTCATACAACTGATGATACTGTTAATGCTTCACAAATGATACTTAATAATGGCTTTTCATTAGGATTGCAAATGATGATAGGTTTACCCGGCGATACATTGAAAAGGGCAATTTATACAGCAACTAAAATTGCAGAACTCGGAGCGGATAATACGCGTATTTATCCCTGCCTTGTTATTAAAGGAACAAAACTGGAAAAGTTATATCTTAATAATGAATATAAACCTTTAAGCATAGAAGAAGCTGTCAGCCGGTCAAAGGAAATTTTAAAAATTTTTGAACAAAATGGTGTGAATGTTATTCGAATGGGGCTTCACCCTTCCGAAGGCATTTTAAACAGAACAGAGCTTGTTGCAGGTCCTTTTCATAATTCATTCCGCGAACTTGTTTTAACTGAAATATGGAATGATATGCTCAAACCTTTATTTAAATTTCAGAAAGTCCGTAAATGTACTATTTTCGTTCCATCAAATCAATTAAATTATGCAATTGGATATAAGTCAAAGAATAAAAAAATGCTGTATCAATATTTTGAAAAAGTTAATTTTAAAAAAGATTCAAGCTTAAAAGGAAGAGAGTTTTATGTTGATAATAATTGATAAAAAAATACCTGAACAGGCAAAGGAAAATTTATCCAAATATGGAGATGTCCTTGAATTGTCAACTAAGAATATTACTTATGATGCTATTTCCGGACATCCTGATATTTTTTTCTGTAAGATAAATAACCGGCTAATTGTTGCACCTAATCTGCCGGATAATTACTTGTCAATATTAAAAAAAAATCATATTAAATTTATTAAAGGAGAAAAACCTGTTAAGTCAAAATATCCTGAAACTGCCTATTATAATGCAGTTGTAACTAATAAATTCATAATTCATCACTTTGATATAACTGATCCCGTTATTTTAGATAATACTGGACATTTAAAAAAATTATATGTTTCGCAAGGGTATTCACGATGTAATTTACTTGCTTTGAAAAACCAACATTTTATAACTTCCGATAAAGGTATTTTTAAAATTTTGTCGGAATTTGGTTTTCAGCTTATTTATGTTTCCCCAAAAAACATTGTATTGCCGGGATTTAATAATGGATTTTTTGGCGGAGCTTGCGGTGTTTTTAAAGATAAAGTATTTATTATTGGTAATCTTAAATTTTTTCCTGCCGGTGAAGATGTAAGAAATTTTTTACATAAACTGGATTATAAAATTATTGAACTTTATGATGGACCTTTATTTGACGGTGGAAGTATTTTATTAGTTTAAATTTTATTAATTTCGCCACTTTTAAAAACGTTACTGATTATAACGTTTTTATGCAGGCATCACATTTATCAAATAAATTATAAAAAAATGTTACGAACACATACTTGCGGAGAATTAAATCTGAAAAATACCGGTGAAAAAGTTACTCTATGCGGATGGGTACAAAAATCAAGAGACCTCGGAGGCATGACCTTTATTGACATAAGAGACCGTTATGGTATTATACAACTGGTTTTTAATATGGATATTGATTCGGCACTTTGCGAAGAAGCCAGGAAATTAGGACGCGAATTTGTTATAACTGTTACAGGGAAAGTAACTGAAAGAAGTAATAAAAATTTAAAAATTCCAACAGGTGAAGTTGAAATTATTGTTGATAAGATTAAAACATTAAATAAATCTAAGATTCCTCCTTTTACAATTGAAGACAATACAGATGGTGGTGAGGAATTACGTATGAAATACCGTTACCTTGATTTAAGAAGAAACCCTGTTAGAAAAAATCTGGAATTACGCCACAGGATGGCTACTGAAACAAGAAATTATTTAGATTCAAAAAAATTTATTGAAATTGAAACACCTTATCTGATAAAATCCACACCTGAAGGTGCCCGTGATTTTGTTGTGCCTTCAAGGATGAATAAAGGAGAATTTTATGCTTTACCACAATCGCCGCAAACTTTTAAACAATTGCTTATGGTTGCCGGATATGACAGGTATTACCAGATTGTAAAATGTTTCCGTGATGAAGACCTCAGGGCTGACCGTCAGCCTGAATTTACACAAATAGATTGTGAAATGTCATTTATAACACAAGATGATATTTTGAATACTTTTGAGGGATTAGCTAAACATCTTTTCAAAAAAATAAAAAATATTACAATTGATGAATTTCCAAGAATGTCTTATTCGGAGGCTATGAAATATTATGGCTCTGATAAGCCTGATATCCGTTTTGAGATGAAATTCGTAGAATTGAATGATATTGCAAAAGGCAAAGGATTTAAAGTATTTGATGATGCTGAACTTATTGTTGGAATTTGTGCAAAAGCTTGCGGAAATTATTCAAGAAAGCAATTGGATAAATTAACTGATTTTGTAAGAAAACCACAAATAGGAGCTAAAGGTTTGGTTTATATAAAACTAAATGATGATGGGTCTTTAAAATCATCTATTGATAAATTTTTTAATCAGCATGAGTTAAATAAATTTATTAAACAATTTAATGCAAAGCAGGGAGACCTTTTGCTTATCCTTGCAGGAGAGAAATTAAAGACACAAAAAGCATTATGTGAATTGCGATTGGAAATGGGTAACAGATTAGATTTAAGGGATAAAAATAAATTTTCTCCTTTATGGATTACAGATTTTCCATTATTGGAATGGGACGATGAAGCACAGCGATTTTTTGCTATGCATCATCCGTTTACTTCACCTAAGAAAGAAGATATTGCTTTATTAGAAACAAACCCGGGCGAAGCAAGGGCAAATGCTTATGATATGGTAATTAACGGTGTTGAGATAGGCGGTGGTTCCATAAGGATTCATAATAAAGGACTTCAAGAACAAATGTTCGGGGTTTTAGGATTTACAAAGGAGGAATCACAAGCACAATTCGGCTTTCTTATGAATGCATTTGAATATGGCGCTCCTCCTCATGGTGGTATAGCACTTGGATTCGACAGATTAGTCGCTCTGTTTGGAGGTTCCGATTCTATTCGTGATTATATAGCTTTTCCTAAAAACAATTCAGGCAGGGATGTAATGATTGATTCGCCATCGAAAATATCCAAAGAACAACTTAAGGAACTATATTAATTATCAATTATTAATCGAAGCCGCTATGCGGAATATAGACACTATCCAAATTTGAACAATTCCGAAGTCTCGGGAGTAAGTTTGACTTTTTAAAAGCCTATTCATGGCTAAATAATATTTTGAGGTGCTGGGGAAATATTTTGGTCGGATAATTCCTTTACTTGTAATAGCAAGAAGGAGCTTATATTTTATTTCTAAACCCTTTTTGAATATAGTAATATAGCATTTGCAATATCAAACCACGAAGTGGTTAAA